>PAQX01000032.1 GCA_002709835.1 Deltaproteobacteria bacterium | reverse complement strand
AGAACGACCACGCTAGGCGGAGCAGACCGTCTCCGGATGCGCTCCCTGCCCTTCCGCCGCCCTGCGCGCACGAGGCGGCCGCAAAGGCTGCGACGAGAAACGCGTTGGGCCGGCCGGCGTCAGGGTTCGATCAGGCCGTGCCGGAGTGCGTAGCGCACCAGCTCCGTCGCCTTTCGCACGTTGAGCTTGCGCATGAGGCTGGTCCGGTGGGCCTCGACGGTTTTGGTCGAGATCGAGAGATCGGTGGCGACTTCCTTCGCCGAGAGCCCCTCGGCGATTCGTTGGAGCACTTCTCGTTCGCGGGACGAGAGGAGCGTGAACGGGTCGGGTGAATCGGTCTTCGGGGAGCGGACCTGCTCGACGATCTCGCGAGCGACGGCGGGCGAAAAATAGCTGCCGCCGTTCATCACTTCGCGGATTGCGGTCACGATCTCGGCGGCCCGCCCGTTCTTCAAGACGTAGCCATCGGCCCGGAGCCCGATGGCGCTCTGAATGAACGGCGGATCGTTGTGGACCGAGAGCAGGATCACCTTCGTGCCCTGGTGGGCGGTTCGCAGGCGCTCGAGGGTCTCGAGACCGCCCATGCGCGGCATCGTGATGTCGAGAACGACGATGTCCGGGCGGTGCCGCTCGACCTCGATGAGGACTTCGCGCCCATCCTCGGCCTCCGCCACGACCTTCAGGTCGGGCTCGGCTTCGAGGAGGCGCCGCAGGCCTTCTCGCACGATGCCGTGGTCATCGGCGACGAGGATCGAGATCATTCGGCCAGAGTACCCTTGGCGTCCACGTGGTTCAATCACTCGAACGGCCCGAGGGGAGAATGCCGGGTATGGCATGATGTCCACGACGCTATGCGAGCGGTTGTCCGCCGCCGTGACATCCTGTGCGGGTCGATCTACTTTGCCGCCCGAGGGAATTCGTCGGAGGGGACGGGCTTCCCGAGAAGGGATGGGGCGAACCCGTGCGCCGCAATCGTCGCGATCGGCAGGCTTCCCCGGAGGACGTCCGGGAAGGCGCGAGGAGAAGCGAGAAGGTCCCGCCGGGGTACGCGATGGCTTCCGATGGGAAGCAGCGCGGCGGCTCGGGCGGACGTGCGAATGCGTCCGCGAAGCCTTCCCGAAGCCGCGGAAGGGGGGCCAGCGGAGGGCGCCGGTCGTCGGGCCGGGGAAACGGGAACGACCGTTTCGTTCTCTACGTCGAAGGCCCGCGAGATCGCGAGATCCTGGAGACCTGGGCGCGTCGTGTCGAGCCCGCCGTGGCACGGTGCATCGAGGAGCGGACCGTGATCATGGGCGGCCGGCAGCCGGTCCGCGCCCTCGAAGACTTCCGTAAGCGCGGTGGCGGCGATTCGGGCTGGCGCGGCCTGATCGTGCTCGATCGCGATCATCACCCCGAACCGGAGGCCACGGCCGCCTCCCCTGAGGATCTCGCGGGAGAGCCTGGCCTCGAGCTTTTCGTCTGGGGCCTGCGGCACATCGAGAGCTATCTGCTCGTTCCCAGCGCGATCCGTCGCCTCGCGGCCGGCTTCGAGGGGGTGGAGCGACTCGATTCGCTGATCGCCGCCGAGCTCGGGGTGGACGGTCAGGGGCACGCGAAGCGGTTCCTCGGCACTGGCGGCTCGCTGTCGGAGGCGCTCGGAACCGACCTGCGCGCCGGGGAGATCGCCCGGGCGATGCGGGCGGACGAGCTGCATGCCGACGTCCGCGTGCTGCTCACGCGGATCGGTGCGCTCTCGGGGGTCACGCTGCCGCAGCCCGAGGTCGTGATCCGACGGTCCTAGGCGCGTCCTTCCGCTGCGGAGCGAGGTCAGGGGTCGAGCGCGTCGCGAAGGATCGGCGACTGGATCGACTCGACGTGGCTCCGGGTTTTCCAGAGATCCGCGAGGAGGGACATCGCGCGGTTCAGGAAGAGCATGCCGATCAGGACGTGCATCACGAGGAAGATGACGTTCGTCCACAGCGCGAAGGCGTAGAGCGAAGCTTCGTCCGCGTAGCCGTGGAACATGTTCGCCCAGACGATCTCTCGCGTGCCGAAGTTCCCGAACGACGGGACCATCATCCAGAAGTAGAGAATCGGAATTCCCGCGAAGAGGGCCGTCCACTCGATCGGATTGCCGAAGGCGCGGCTCGCCATGCCCTGGATGAAGACGTCCGCCGTCGCGAAGGCGGCGAAGATACAGAGGTAGGGCAGGAGGTTCCGGAGGTTCGCGCGGCCGTCGAGGAAATCGAGTCGGAGGAGTGCCCAGAGTCGATCCACCACGCCGAGCGCCCGAGCGATCACGAACGCCAGGACCATCAGCCAGCCGAACGCGACCACGCCCGCGAGGAGGCCGATCTGGACTCGCTCCGGGTCGACGAAGATCATCGCGACGCTGCCCTGCAGCAGAAGTACGAAGAAGTGCGCGACGAAGGGGAGCGTGGCGACGGCGACGACGGACTGGAGCGGCGCGCGGCAGAGCTGCCAGACGCCGAGGAAGAACGTCGCGTCGGACACGGAGTTGTTCAGGGCACGAACCAGCTCGGCGCCCCCCTTGACCGCGATGATCTGGCGGCGCGGCACCGGCGCGAGGAAGCGGCGGACCATCGAGGCCTGAACCAGCGTCCAGACGAGGAAGAAGACGACCTTGTCCGCGATCGTGATCGCGACGAAGAGGGGCATGTTCGCGCGATCCGTTGCTTCCGGGATCGCCTGCCAGTCGATCGCGTATCCGAAGACGTAGACCAGCGCTGCGCCGGAAATCACCAGGGGCAGGACGTGGCGGGTCAGGATGGTCTTCGTGCGGGACACGCGCGCAGCATAGCCATTCGAAGACGCGCGGCGGCGCCGCACTGGGACCGGGGCTACTCTCCGGCGATGGACCTCGGTTTTCGCATGCATGCGGAACGGACTCCCAATCCCAACAGCATCAAGTGGGTACTCGGCCAGGCCGTGGCCGAAGGGGTGTCCTCCGCTTCCTTCCTTGACGCCGTCGCGGCGGACGTTTCTCCCCTGGCCTCGCCGATCCTCGAGATCGACGGCGTCAAGGCGGTCACCCTCGGACCGAACTTCGTCACCGTCTCCAAGATCGACGCGGGTGAATGGACGGAGCTGGCGGCGCCCATCGTCGCCGAGATCAAGGCCTGGGCCGGCCGCGAAGAGTCGGCCCTCGGCCCGGCATTCGAGCCCCCGAAGGTCGCCGACGAGGATGCGGTCGTGACGCGGATCAAAGAGATTCTCGAGCGAGACGTTCGGCCCTTCCTAGAGTCCGACGGCGGGCAGGTCAACTTCGCCGGATTCGAGGACGGGGTCGTTCAGGTGATCCTCCAGGGGGCCTGCGCCGGCTGTCCGAGTTCGTCGATCACCCTGAAGATGGGGATCGAGGCTCGCCTGAAGGAAGAGATCCCCGAAGTCGAGTCGGTCGTTGCGATCTGAGCGGAGGCGGACGGGCTCACCGCCGCTCGCTCTCGTCTTCGTGCTCTTCGGCCGGAGGCGAAGGCTGCGTCGAGCCAGCCTCTCTCGCTCCGGAGGCCGGTCCTTCTTGTTCCAGGGTGGCAACCGGCGCCGAGGCGGACCGCGACTGACCGCCTTCGGTCGCCTGGCCATCGTCTGTGCCCTCGCGGGGGGGGTCTCGCTGGTCTGGGGAGCGGGCGCCGCCTTCCGCGCATGGCGAACGAGCGCGCCGGCTGCGCTCCCCGCCGTCTCGTCGGCTCCGCCGCGCGCAAGCCTCGAGGCGGGACGCCTGGTCGATCTGCCCCGGACCCGCGAACGCTTCGAGTTCGCCCGGGCCCACGCGAGCGAGTTCGATCCGCACGCCAACCCCCGGCTCGTGGAGTGGCTCACCGTCGAGGATGAGGTCCCCCGCGCGGAGCCCGACGGCTGGCCCGAGGACGCGCTCCGGATCGAGTACAGCCTCGACGAGACGCTGACGGCGGATGTTTTCGAGGTCCTACGGAGAGGGCGCGTCAAGCGCGGGCACGCGATCGTGATCGACCCGCGCACGGCACGCCTCCTGGCCTACGTGTCGACGGATCCCGAGGCGTTCCCGGCGGAGCGGGCGTATCCCGCAGCTTCGATCGTCAAGGTGCTCTCCGCAGCGGCGCTGCTTGAGGAAGAGGCCCGCGGCGCGGACATGTCCTGCATCTACCGGGGCAACAAGTATCGGCTGAACCGGCGTCGGCTGGACCGTCCCCGATCGGGGCGCGAGTCGGGTCTCGAGGAGGCGCTCGCGACGTCGAATAATCAGTGCTTCTCCCAATGGGCGGTCTACACGCTCGGGGAGGATCGACTGCGGTCGACGTTCGAGCGTTTCGGCTGGCTCGCTTCGCCCGCGCCCGGCCACGAAGCGGGACGCATCGAGCAGGTGGAGTCGCGTCTCGACCTCGGTCGTCTCGGGAGCGGTCTCGACGGTCTGCGGGTGACCCCGCTCCACGTCGCGGCGTTGACGACGGTTCTCAACGACGGTGCGCTGCGAGAGCCGTGGTGGGTCGATCGCGTCGTCGATCCTGCGGGTCGGTCCGTCACGCTCCCGGCGCGCGCGGCTCCCCGCGAGGTGCTGCCCGTGGCCCGCGCGAAGGCGTTGCGCGAGATGCTGGTGTCGACGACAACCCGGGGTACGGCGAAGAGCGCTTTTCGTACCCGGCGGGGGCGCCCCGTGCTCGGGGATGTTCAGGTCGCGGGCAAGACGGGCAACCTGACCGGCCGCGATCCCTATGGCCGCTACGAGTGGTTCGTCGGCCTCGCGCCGGCAGACGATCCGAAAATCGGTGTCGTCGTGCTTCAACTGCAGAGCAACCTGTGGTGGAAGAAGTCGAGCGAACTCGCGGCGAACATCCTTCGCGAGATCTTCTGCGACCGGAAGACCTGCGAAGCACGCCACGCGGACCGCTTCACCGGAGATCTCGGTCCGGTCGCGGATCCCCGCCGGATCTCCGAACTCGACACGCCGATTCAGATCGCCGGGGTGCGCGACGACACGACCGCGACGCCCTAGCACGGGGTGACGCTTCATTCGTGCGTCCGAACGAGGAGCGACCTCTGCAGAGGTCCGACTCTTCGCGACAAGTCCCGCTATACTAGACGCCTGCGGCGGTTCGAACCGGACTCGCGCGTTTCGGGGGTGGGCGATGAGCGAGTCGGATGGAATGAGCGACGTGCACCCGGTCTCGGTCGTCGCCGGTGCAGCGGGCGCGGCCCTCGTGAGCGGCGCTGGCATGTCCGCCTCGGCGATGTCTCCCGAGTCCGTGCGCGGCATGGACCCGGCCGATCGACCCGGTGCGTCGGGACATCGCTTCGGACCCGACCTCGCTTGCTCCGAGTGCGGGATCCAGTGGGACGCGCATCAGCGAGAGCCCGCGCCCTGCGCGAAGGAAGATGCGAGCGAAGCGTTCCTGAGGCGCACCGCCGCCGAAGGCTGAGCGGTCGGTCGTAGAAGCCGCCGAGGGCGCGCCCGAGGATCTCCTTGCGGCGGCGCGCTTGCGAAAGGCGGTCGGAGTCGTGCCTTCGCCCGACGCTGCGCGCACGCTGCGTCCAGATTGCCTCGAAGATTCCGCTCAGGCTGAGATCCAGTGACGGATTTCGTCATTGGGACGGCCCCACAGCGTCACTTTGCGGCGCCATGGACGGGGTTCGGCACCCCCCTGGTCTCACGAACGTTTCTCCGCCTGAAAAAGTTCAGCTTCGAATCCGGATGGCCGATCGGAGACCTGCATGCGGACTTGCGGGTCGCATGTCGGAACCAATGGGGTCTTTCTTGGAGCTGGCACACCGCTTGCTCTTGGGTAGGTCCGGCGGAACCAGCCCCCTCCTGGACGGGAACTCGGGGAGACCGCAGCCAACCCTGCACGTCGCAGGGACTCGTTCACTCGAGTGACCTAACAGAACGATTCCTCTTTAGGAGAGACACCATAATGAGCAAGCTCATTCGCAAGTCCAACAAGGGCTTCACCCTCATCGAGCTCATGATCGTCGTCGCCATCATCGGTATTCTTGCCGCGATCGCGATTCCGAACTTCCTTCGCTTCCAGCTCAAGTCCAAGAGCTCGGAAGGCAAGGTCAATATCGCTGCGATCCGCACGGCCGAGGAGTCCTACCTTGCCGAGTTCGGCGCGTACGTCGCCTCCGCGGTCAACCCGACGGCCGGCGTCCCCGGCTCGCAGAAGGCCAGCTTCGACACGGGCGGCGGCTTCGACACTCTTGGCTGGTCGCCGGAGGGCAACGTGTTCTTCCAGTACGCGGTGAACGCCCCGTCCGGTCAGAACCACTACACGATCTCGGCCGCTGCGGACATCGACGCGGACACGACCCAGCAGTTCTGGGGCTACGTCAAGCCCGATGGCGCGGGTACGTCGGTCGCCGGTGTGCACACGCAGTGCGTCCTTGGTGGCGTCGGTGCGGGTCAGAACCAGCAGAGCACCGTCGGTCCGTGCGCGAGCACGTACGGCCAGTCGGTCTTCTAGTCCGACTCGGTCTACCGACCGAATAGAAAACGGGGTCGGGCATCAGCCCGGCCCCGTTTTTCTTTGTTCAGCACCGGCCCGCATCGCACTTGGGGACTGTCCCAAGCGCAAGGCGTGGCCCGAAGGCCGCTTCGAGGCGCAGGGCGCCGCTCAGGTGATGATGCCGCCGCCGCCGGGCATTCCGCCGGGGCCACCCATGCCGCCCATGCCGCCCATGCCGCCGGGGCCTTGGCCGGGGACGACGATTCGGTTGGCTTCCTGGCGCTGGAGCTCACGGGCTTCTTCCATGAGACGCTCCACGGCTTCCTGAACGGCCTGCGGGAACGCCGCAAAGGCTGCGGTCAGGTTCTCCGCTTCGATCGGACAGTTGATCGGCAGCGGGCCGCGCGCGGACATCAGCGTGGTCTCGCCGATGAAGAGCGTCGGGCGCGAGGGATCGTCGAGGCCTTCCGCGGTCACGGGGGTCAGGCGACGGATCGAGGCCACCTTCAGATCACTGAAGGTCTCCTCGCGGTAGAGGTTCTCGGTGTCGACCGCGATGTCGGCCAGCGGGTTGCTTTGTTCGCTCACAGGGGTCTCCTTGGTGAGCCCCATGTTCGCAAAAGCCGGAACCGAACGCCCGGAATCGGGCGGTCCTCCGCGTTTCGATCAGTCCTCGGGCGCCTCGACGATCTCCGAGAGGATCGCGCCGAGCCCTGCCATTTCGCCGTCCTCGAGGGACTCGACGTCCGGCAGGCAGGCGACCATCTTTTCGAGGTCGTCGACGGCGCCGGGTTCCATCGGGTCGAAGGTCAGGCCGAACCCGTCCGGACCGTCGTCGCGGACGATCTCGGCCTCGACGACGATCGGGTCGCTGTTCGTCGGGCCGCGCAGCGCAATCCTGAAGCGATTGCCGACGTGGAGGTCGGGGTGGCGCTCGATGCGCATGCCGCCGGCGGAGAGGTCCCGGCCGATCAAAACGAAGGGGCCCTCGGTGCCCTCGGCCACGATCGACGATGCGAACTGGCCGCGCGGATGGACACGGCGGTCTCGCGGATTCTCGTCGGTGGGCCGCTGGGCGCCTGCGCCGAGCTTCACCTGGATCTCCGAGTGGGCCAGAACCGGCGGGTCGGTCTCATCGTCGAGGGTCAGGTCCAGCAGCGAGGGCAGCTGTGTGGGGGGGATCGGCGGTGCGCCGGACACGATGGCCTCGTTCAGGGACTGCGGACCCGAGGCCCAGTGATTGATCAGCGCGGTCAGTCGGGTGCGATCCCCCTGTGTCAGGTCCGCGTCGAAGAGGATCGCGAGCATTGCTGCGTCTTCGCCCGGCTCCCGGACGAGGCGGCGGACCGTGCCACGAAGCGAGAGAGGCTCTGCATCGCCCCAGACCTGGTCGTTCGGCGGGATCGTGAACGCGATCGGGTCACCGACGGTGAGGGAGGACGTCGTCTGCAGCCGGCACCCTCGATTCGAGAGGTCGACGAGGGTCGTCTGGGCACCGTCGCGCTCGAGCGCGACCGGGGAGCCGACGGCGACACGGGGATCTTCGCGGCGCTCGCTGCCCCTGTAGAGGGCGCGGGCGATCAGGAGGCGCCAGATCTCGGCGTCGGCGGGGAGGCGGATCAGAAGGTGAAGGCCGTTTCGGCGGAGGCGCCGGCGCATCGCCGGGGAATCCTCGGCGACGGCGATGATCCGGAGCGGTCGACCCGGCCCCGCGTCGGCCGGGCTGCCACGGCGTACGCGCTCGACGCGTCGGGGCGTCACGATCAGGAGATCCCGCGGTGGGGCGACCTCGTCCGGGATCTGGCCGCCGCGCAGGCGCGTGTAGGCCACGCCCTGTTCGTCCAGGACGAGGGCGACCTCGTCGAGTTCGCCGTCGTCGACGAGAAGGATGCCGGGATGGGAGGGCGCGATGGTCATGGGATCTCCGCTGCCGCGCCCACGGGGTCGAATGGCGCAGCGCACGGCCTCAGGATCGACACAACGTCGCCCGGCCTGAAGCCCGGAATCATGGCTTCCGGTCCGGGTTCAGCGAGGCCCCTTGCGCAGGCGTTGCGCGAGGACTGCGAGCGCGCTGCCGGCGACGGCGCTCGCGGCGACGAAGACGAGGAGATCCGGGTCGGGACGCGCGGCGACGAAGACGAGGGGATCCGGGTCGGGACGCGCGGCGGGCAAGGCCACGATCGCGAGCAGCGTGAGATTGCTCGCGACGTGGGCCGCGACCGCGACCCCGAGGCCCATGGTTTGCCGCAGGGCGCCGAGTTGGAGTCCGAGCAGGAGCGCGACGAGCGCGGCGCGAGGCGGGGCATGCAGGGACGCGAAGAGGGTCGCGCTCGTGAGGATCGCGGCGGCGATGCTCCAGCGCGTGCGGAGCCAGACGAAGAGCGGCCCCCGGAAGACGAGCTCTTCCAGGGCGGCCAGGCCGAGGGTCGTCAAGACCCCCCCTGCGCCGATCTCGGGCGGTCCCGCCTCGCCCGCCCGGGGCGTGATCAGCAGACGCGTCCAGACGTGATTCGCCGCGACGAGGCCCAGGATCTGACCTGCGATCTGGGGCGCGCGGACCGGTCGAAGGGAGGCGTTCGGGCTCGGCAGGGACACGATCCCGAGAAGGTACCGCTCCTCACGGGCGCGATGGATCCGGCGAAGTCGCGGCTGCTACGCTCAGGGCGTGTCCCGATCCGAGCTCTGTTCGTCGTTGTTGGTGGCGATGCCCCAGCTCTCCGACCCCAATTTCCGGCGCTCGGTGGTCCTCGTGGTCCATCACGACGCCGAGTCGACTTTCGGTCTGGTGCTGAACCGTGAGGTCGAGCTCACCGCCGAAGAGCTCTGCGAGAGCCTCGATTTCCCCTGGAACGGCGAGCGCGGCGCGGAAGTGGCCTGGGGCGGCCCGGTCGAATCGAATACCGGTTGGCTCCTCTTCCAGGACAGCCTCGACATGGATCTCGACGAAGAGCACGTCTCACGGCTCGGTGGGTCGCTCTGCTTCGCCGGCTCGATGGACGTGTTCCGTCAGCTTGCCGAACGCCCGCCCGAAGATCTGCGGATCTTCCTCGGCTACTCCGGGTGGGGCTGCGGTCAGCTCGAGACGGAGTTGGCGCAGGGCGCCTGGGTCGTGGCGCCGCTCTCGTCGGACATCGTGTTCGACGTGCCGAAGGAAGCGATGTGGGACCACGTCCTGCGCGCGATGGACATCGACCCGGCCACGTTGATCTCGACAGCAGGAGTTCACTAGCCATGCGGATCTCGCCCCGCGGAAAGTCGTCCCCCTACGAGGTCCGCTGCCCGCGTTGCGACGTGAGCTTCCCGGTCGAGACGAAGACCTGCATCCATTGCGGCGGGCCGACCGGGGAAGCGGGCGGGTTTCTCGAGGCGGGCGACCCAGCCGAATACCGCACTCCCATAGAACCGACCGACTACACGAACTCCACGCCGCGCGCGGAGCCCATGCCCTCCTCCGCGGATTCTCCCCTCGGTGTGCTCCGCGAAGCCGGGATCTTACGGGACGATTCGCGCTCCGAGGCCACGAACGCGCGCGCCGAGGTCGAGAACGATCGAGCCTACCAGGAGGACGCGCAGCCGCCGAGCTTCGTGCAGACCCTCATGCGTTCCGCAGGGAGCTTCATCTGGGTCCTGCTGCTGATCGCCTTCTCGCTTTCGAGGAGCTGCGGGGAGTGACGTCCGACGCTGCGAAACCGATCGGGGGACGCTTGCACGGGGTGAGCCTCTCGCCCTCCGTGCGTAAGGTCCGCGCCGTTCTGGCAATCAAGGGAATCGAATACGAGCTCGTTCCGGTGATGCCGGGCGCGATGGCGCCGGAGTTCCTCTTGCTCTCGCCGCTCTCCAAGGTCCCGGTCTGGGAAGAGGAGGGCTTCAGCGTTCCGGATTCTTCGGTGATCGCCGCGTATCTCGAGCGCGTGGTGCCGACGCCTTCGGTCCTGCCCGAGGATCCGCGGCGGATGGCGCGGGACCTCTTCTGGGAGGAGTACGCCGACACCCTGCTCTTCGTGCCTGAGGTCGATTCCGAGCGACTCACCGTTGGCGCGCTCTCGATCTGGGCGCCGCTCGTCAATCTCGAACGCGCGGATCTCGCCCTCGACCGGGAGCGATGGCCGGTCTTCACGGCGTTCGTCGATCGTTTGAGCGCGGACCCGAACCTCGCGCCGCTGATCGAAGAGGAACGATCGATGCTGGGCGGCCACTGAGGGGTCTTCGTATACTGCTCGCCCGCGCGGATCCTGACGCGGGCCCCGGTCCGCCGGGACAAGACAGAAACAGAGAGGGGAAAGCATGAAGGTCGAAGCCGCCATTGCCGTCGAGGCCGGGAAGCCGCTCGAAATCGACGAGATCGATCTCGAGGGTCCGAAGCAGGGGGAGTGCCTGATCCGGCTCAAGGCGACCGGCGTCTGCCACACCGACGCGTTCACGCTCTCCGGGGACGATCCGGAAGGCCTGTTCCCAGCCATCCTGGGGCATGAGGGAGCGGGGGTCGTCGAGGAAGTCGGCCCGGGCGTGACGTCGCTCGAGGTCGGTGACCACGTGATTCCGCTCTACACGCCCGAGTGTCGCCAGTGCAAGTTCTGCTTGTCTGGCAAGACCAATCTCTGCGGGGCGATTCGCGAGACCCAGGGTCAGGGGCTGATGCCGGACGGAAGCAGTCGGATCAGCTGGCGCGGCAAGAAGATCCATCACTACATGGGGACGTCGACCTTTGCGCGCGCGACCGTCGTGCCCGAGATCGCGCTCGCCAAGGTCCGCAAGGACGCGCCTCTGGACAAGGTCTGCCTGCTCGGTTGCGGCGTCACCACGGGGATCGGTGCGGTCCTTAATACGGCGAAGGTCGAGCCGGGCTCGACCGTCGCGATCATCGGCCTCGGCGGGATCGGCCTTGCTTGCGTGCAGGGTGCGGTCATGGCCGGCGCCGACCGGATCATCGGAATCGACACGAACCCGAAGAAGTTCGAGCTCGCGATGCAGTTCGGTGCGACCGACTGCGTCAACCCGAAGGACGTCGGCGACGTCGAAGGCCACATCATCGACATGACCGATGGCGGCGTCGATTACTCCTTCGAGTGCATCGGCAACGTCGAGACGATGGGCACCGCGCTCCGCATCTGCCATAAGGGCTGGGGCGAGAGCGTGATCATCGGTGTTGCCGGCGCCGGTCAGGAGATCCATGCCCGTCCCTTCCTGCTGGTGACGGGGCGCGTCTGGCGGGGGACCGCATTCGGCGGCACGAAGGGGCGGACCGAGGTCCCGGGTCTTGTCGATCGCTACATGGAAGGCCACGTGAAGCTCGATGAGATGGTCACGCAGAAGATGCCGCTCGAGAAGATCAACGAAGCGTTCGATCTGATGCACGGCGGCGAAGTGATCCGCAGCGTCATCGACCTGTAGGCGCTGCCTTCGATTCGTCGACGACGGGCGCTCCCGACCGGGAGCGCCCGTTTTCTTTTCGATCGCGCCTGAGCCCCGCGATCAAGAAAAGGCGAGCGCTTCCAGGCCACTCCAGACCAGACGGAACGCGACGAGGGTGAGCGTGGCCTTGTAGAGCCGGGTGAAACGGGCGTCGTCGATCCGGCGGAGGAAGCTCGTGCCCAGGGCCGTACCGAGGATCACGCTGGCTGCCATGCCCGTCATCAGCGGGAGATGGTCGAGGAAGGCGAAGCCGGCGAGCCCGAAGAGGATCATCTTGGCTACGTGGGTCCCGGCCTGACAGGCAGCCTTCGTTCCGATCAGCTCGAGCCGGTTCAATCCGATGCCGAGGAAGAAGGGGGCGATGAAGGGGCCGGTCGCGCCCAGCACGGGACCCAGCGCCCCTGCGCCCGCCCCCACCCAAGCGAAGCGCGCTCGTTCGCCGAGCCGCTCCGGATCGAATCCCAGCAGCAGCCACTCCTTCTTCCAGGTCGCCACGATCGTGAAGACCCCGATCGTGAGCCTCAGGGTGTCTGCCGGAGCGACCTCGACGAGGGGGAGGGTGAGCGCCCCGGCTGGAATCAAGAGAAGCAGAAAGGGATAAAGGAGGTCGCGGCGGACGACCTTGCGGTGGATGACCGCCCGGCTCGAGTTGGACGTCAGCTGGACGAGGGCGTGGATTGGGATGGCGACGGTCGGCTCGAGAAAGAGCAGCATGACCGCGAGGAGCATGATCCCCCCGGCCATCCCGATCACTGCCGAGACGGCGGCCGTCCCGACGCTGGCCGCGCACAGGATCGCGATCGTCGTGGGTTCCATGGCCAGGATGCCTCGGGTTGAGTGGGTGGATCCAGCGATCGCAGCTTGACAAGCATCCGCACATTGATCAAGTTGACTTTCTGAATCAATGATGAGGAGCATGAACGACCCGGTCGGCGTCGTACGCCTCACCCCTGTTTCGCGAGCCCCCGCCATGGACGAGTCAGAAGCCTTTCCCAGCGATCAGCCCAACGTTGCGGGGCATTTCCCTCGCGAGAGCGAGAGCGAGTTCCTGAGTGCGCGGGAGGCCGCCGCGATGCTGGGCGTCAAGCTGCCCACGGTCTACGCCTATACCAGTCGCGGCTTGATCCAGAGCGTGCCCGGCGGGAAGGGGCGCTCTCGGCGCTATCGGCGTCGGGATCTCGAACGACTCTGCGCGCGTCGGGACGCCCGGGCGGGGCACGGCCCGGTCGCGGCGGCGGCCCTTCGGCAGGGCGAGCCGGTGATGGACAGCTCGATCACGATGATCTCCGTCGAGCGCGGGCCGATCTATCGCGGGCGCTCCGCCCTGGAACTCGCGACCGAGGGGCGCAGCTTCGAGTGGGTGGCCGAGGGGCTCTGGTCCGGGGATTGGCGCGACCGTCCACTGCCCGAGAGCTGGCAGCCGGCCGGACTCGGGATCGATCTGGGCGGTCTGACCCGGGTCCTGCCCTCGAAGGCGGGCCCGCTGCCGGTTCTGAGCTTCGTGATCCCGCTGCTCGCTTCCCATGATCCGGGGCGTTTCAGCTGGCACCCCGAGGCGGTCCTGGCGAGGGCGCGCTTCCTCCTCCGGCGCAGCGCCGCGTTGCTCGCGCTCGGTCGCGAGGGAGAGGATCCAGGCCCCGCCGTCGAGGCGGCGTTGCGGGCGCCTTCGATCGCGGCGGCCGTTGGCGCCGCCTTCTCGATCGATCTCAAGGACGACGAAATCGACGTGCTCGATCAGTCCCTGGTGCTGGCCGCGGATCACGAGCTGAACGCTTCGACCTTTGCCGCGCGGGTGGCGGCCTCCACGGGGGCCGACATCTATGGCTGTATCTCGGCGGCGTTGGCGGCCCTCTCGGGGCCGCGGCACGGCGGGGCCGCGGACCGCGTCGACGCGCTGCTGCTGGAGGCCGGTCCGGCCGAACGCGTCGAAGAAGTGGTCCACGACCGGCAGCGTCGCGGTGAGGTGATCGAGGGCTTTGCCCACCCGATCTACGCGCCTCACGCCGATCCTCGCGGTACTCGGCTGCTCGAGCTCGCCCGCGCGCTTCGCGGCAACGCAGAACCCGTGCAGTCGGTGATCGCGTTGGTCGACGCCATGCAACAGGGCGGCTTCGGCGGCCCGTCGATCGACGTGGGCCTCGTGGCCGTCGCGCGGGCGCTCGGCTTGCCCGCCGGTACGGCAACGGCGCTCTTCGCGCTCGCGCGGACCGTCGGCTGGGTTGCCCATTCGCTCGAGCAGTACGAGGCCGGATTCCTCGTACGCCCGCGCGCCCGATATCGACAGGATCCCGCGGCGGCGGGATAGGAAGCCCGGTAGTCTTCCGCTCGCGCGCCCTCCCCCGCTCGACCGTGCCGGTTCCGCGAGCGCGGCTGGGCGCCGCGTGACCCGAGGCTCCCCGCGCCCCCCGGCTCGAGAGGACCGAGTGAGCGATTCCGAAAGCGACGACCGCGCGACGCCCGAGGCGAGCGCGACAGCGCAGCCCTTCTGGCTCACCCCGCCCGCTTGGCTTCTGATGGTGGCTGTGGGGCTGATCGCCTGGATCTACCAGCCTCTCTTCTTTCCTTCGAGCCACGCGACGATCGCGCTTCAGAGCGAAGAGTTCTTCTTCGAGGCGAACGAGGCCGCCGGGGCGCCGGTCCTCGTGCTGGCGGCCTGGCTCGTCTATCGCCGAAGTCACTACCTCGACGTCTTTCGATCCGGCGGGGCGCTCCTCCCGGGAATCGCGCTCCTCCTAGGCGCCACCGCGCTCTACGGCTGGGGGCACTACACGGGCGCTCCCGATCTTCAGCTCCTCAGCGTGATCCCCCTGCTCTTCGGCGTCGTCGTCGCGCTCGGTGGGCCGGCCGCGGCACGCGCGTTCTGGGTCCCGATCGTGTTTCTCGGCTTTGCGCTGCCGATTCCGCCGGTTCTGCTCTCTGCGGCGATCTTTCCGGTCCAGCTCGCGACGGCCGAGTATGCCGGCGTGATCCTCAATCTGATCGGCGTGAAGTCGCTGGTTCAGGGCGACATGATCTTCCGCCCCGAGAACCGCTTCATCGTGATCGAGACCTGCAGCGGCGTGCGAACCGTCGTGACCCTGACGATGTTGACCGTCCTGCTGATCGACCTCTTCGAGCGGCGTGGGCGGCACGCTGTGCTCCTTCTCCTCCTCGTGCCCTTCGTGGCGTTCCTGACGAACGGCTTCCGGGTCGTGTCTCTGGTTCTGAATCCGCACTCGACGGTCGCTTCGATCCACAATCTCCAGGGCATCATCATGCTCCTGGTGGGGCTGACCGGCGTCTATCTGCTGGACCTCGCGCTCGAGAAGGCGCTCGGGAGTGGCCAGCCCGGTTCGGAGGCCGCGGACTATGGTCGGGTCGCGGAAGAGGCGGGGCAGACGCGCCTGGGCGCGGGCGCGCCAGCCTGCGCGGTCGCGATGGCCGTGGCGATGCTCGTGATCTCGCACGGAGTCGCGCCTTACACGTCGGCCTCTGGCCTCGACGAGATGCCGGGCGCCCTTCTCGATCGGGCCTTCCCCGAGGTTCCGGGTAAGGAGATCAAGCCGGACTACGAATTCCGCGGAAGCATCCGCTATCTCGCCCACCACGATCGCGAGGTGCTTTTCGAGGGGGAGCGGCTGAAAGTCTTCCTTGGCGTCGCCAACGAGGTCGTCCGGACCCACACCGTCCTCAGCCCCCGGCTCGCCTGGCCGCAGAGCGGCTGGGAGCCGCTCGAGGACGACGTCGTCGACCTCGCGGAGGACGCGACCGGCGTGCGCCGGGTCCTGCTCGAGAGGAGCGGGCGCCAGGAGGTCTCCTACTCCTGGTATCTGCGCGAAGGCAGCCTCGCGGCGGAGTGGGCCCGGCAGGCACTCGGATTGGACCGGTCTCCGCTCGAGCGGGACGAGCACATTCTGGCAATCCGGATCTCCGCCCCCGTCGTCCGCGGCGAAGAGGCTCGGCTCCGCGAGACCGAGGCGCGGATCCTGCGCGCCTGGCAGCAGCTCGCTCCCCAACTCGATGGGTATGCCCCACTCCGGGCAGGGGGAAAAGGGTAAAAGTTTTCCTCACAGGGGAACAACTTTGCCATTTCCAGATTCGTTCGAAAACGAAAACACTTTATTTTCAGGGCCTTAGGTGTCCATGGACGCTGGCATGTCGCTTGCTATGAAACCGAACGGGCGTCCCGAGTGGGAGGCCCGCATCGATGGAAAGTCCAGGGACGCGAACGACGGACGTTCAAATCAGGACCCGAGATCACTCTATCTTCACCGAACGCTCACTCGGTTGGAGAATTATCCCTGGGGGATTCGGGTCGGATTTGAGCATGGGGAAGATTCCCCCCCAGAATTCAAAATTTTTCTTGACCTTTTCTGCTCACGATGGCCAAATACTCTCTACTGGCTCGTTATCTCAAAGGAGAACCCAACCATGAAGCTCAAGCTCATTCTGCTTGCAAGCGTTTTTGCTCTCGGATTCGCGTTCACGGCGAACGCCGGCTCCGTCGTCGACAGCGACAGTGACCTGGTCCCGGACGCGTACGACAACTGCACGAACATCGCGAACGGTCCCAACGATTCGGACAACCAGTCTGACACGAACCTCGACGGTTACGGCAACGCCTGTGACCCCGACTACGACAACAACGGCGCGACCACGACGACGGACTTCACCGTCTTCCTCGACGCGTTCACGGGTGCCTCGCCGAACACGGACACGGATCACGACGGAAACGGCGCGACCACGACGACCGACTTCACGACGTTCCTCAACTTCTTCCAGAACGGCAACGCCGGTGCTGGCCCGTCGGGCCTCGCCTGCGCGGGATCGATCCCCTGCATTCCGTGATGGATTGATTTGAAGCGGTTGGCCGGGCACGGTCCCGGCCGACTCGCTTCACCCCCCTGTGCCCTCCAAATCGTCGGCGATGAATCTGCCTCGGATTTAATTCGCCACCTAGGCGAAGTGGATGGTCACTACCTAGCGAGCTGCTGAAAAACCTAAGCGGATGCTCAGCGCTCAATTCTAAGGAGAATGAAAAAGATGCGGCTGTTTACTTCTATTATCGCTCTCGCGACCTTCATGGTTGCTGGGGCTGCGAGCGCGGCACTGACCGTGTCCTCGGCTCAGAGCGGTGGCCTCTCTGTTTTGCCCGGTGACACCGTGACGATCGACATCTCGATCAGCACGTCGGGCGCTGAGGCGCAGGCCCTCGGTCTTCGTGCGGCGAACTATGACCCGTCGATTCTGACGAACGGAACGGCGACCGTCGTCCCGACGTCGATCTTCAACTTCGCGCCCTCCGTCCCCTTCGGTGGCCTCGCCAACTCGGCGAGCGGCGTTGAGGAAGCTCCGGCTGCGGGCATTCGCTCTGGCACTTCGATCAACCTGTTCCAGGGCGTGTCTGTCTCTCCGGCGGCTGGTGCTGGCCCGGAAGTCTTCCAGGTTACGTTCGTCGCGGGTGCGCCCGGTGTCACGACCGTGGACATCGGCGCGTTCGCCAGCTACTCGGACGCCTACTCCGGTGGCGACAACGGCATGAACCCGGCTTCGGTCGAGGTGACGGTCGTTCCCGAGCCCGGCACGGCCCTGCTCATGGGCCTCGGTCTCGCGGGCCTCGCCGCGGCGGGCCGCAAGGACTGATTTGATCTCGAGGCGCTTGCCGCCTCAGTCAAATGACCTTGAATCGCCCTGGATCTCTTCGGAGGTCCAGGGCGATTTCTTTTTTGGCCCTTCTGCTTCTCGAAGCCGACGAACGCAGTCGCCCAAGGAAGCCGAGATGGATGAATCGGGTGCGTGCCCCGCGATCGTGGCGACCGGACAAGACGAGGGCGAGATTCCAGACAGGCCCAGCAACTCTGCGTGCGGTTAGGAACAGGCGCTGCTTGCTGGCGTTCGAACTGGTGAGTGGACCAGCCCGTTCAACGGGGTCTCGAGTTTTCCCGCATTCCCAACCGGCTTAGCGCATCTCCAGATCGGGCTCATTGGCGCGGGCCTACCCACGGGCGATCCGATCGAGCTCGGGCTTGTCCCAGGACGACCTGGAACGCCAAGTGGGCTTGGGGGACGCGACGAATGCGGCCGCGAGTACAGTCCAGGTTGCCCCCGAGCCGAAGCTGGCTGTCTCTCCTCGCTCAGCCTACTGGGCTTCTCGCGCCGCCCGCCGCCTAGCCTGGGCCGAAAGCCCGCCTCGCGCTCCGGCCCGCCGCCGCCTTGTGCAGCGACGTCCCAAGCGTGGGGCCCTGGCGGCACCGAAGAGGAGTCCTGCCGCCGCCTCGATTCAGTCAAGGCGGGAGAAAGCGGGGAGCTCCTGACCGTTCACAAGTGGATCCGATTCGACTCGGCGCCCTTTCGCGACTTCATCGCTCGCTCGATTCTAATCGGGCCTCGAACTGTCTCCTGTAGCGATCCCCAAGAAGAAGGGCCGGGAGCATTCCTGCTCCCGGCCCTTCTGATCATCCTGCGGCACCGGCGTCCATGCGCCAGGTGGCCGCCAAGTGCATGGACGTGACCTTCAGCGGCGGCGCCGCACCGCGGCCACGCCAAAGACGGAGCCGATCGCGGCGAGCGACGCCGCCACTGCTCCGGGCTCCGGGACGACGGTGATCGTGACCGAGGCCGGATTCATGCCGTTGTCGCCACCCCCGTAGGTGTCCGAGTAGTCGGCAAATGCGCCGATATCGATCGTCGTCGTTCCTTCTTCAAGTCCCGTGAAGGTAACGTCAAAAGCTTCCGGACCGGCACCAGCCGCCGGAGAGACAGACACGCCCTGGAACAGGTTGACCGAGATACCCGCTCGGATACCCGTCGCCGGAATTTCCTCAACGCCGCTCGCCGAGTTGGAGAGGCCACCGAAGGGGACGGAGGGCGAGAAGTTGAAGATCGATGCCGGGACGGTCGCACTTACGAACTGGATGACGACGGGTGCGCTCGGGTCGAAGTCTGGATTCTCAACCTGCTCGCCGCTTTGCACCACGAACTCCGAGGTGTCGGGGTTGTAGTTCGCAGCGCGTAGACCGAGCGACTGCGCCTCATTGCCCGACGTGCTGATCGAGATGTTGATCGTGAATTCTTCGCCGATCGCGATGTTGCTCAGGTCCGACGTCGACGATGCCAAGACCGTGAGGGCCGCCGTCGCCGCGGAGGCGACGAGCAGCGTGGTGAGACCAGCTAGAAGGCCGTTGAAAATTCGCATTGCGTTTCCTTACCAGGCGTCCGTGAAGGTCGAGGCCGCGAAATGGACGCAGGCACTCAAATTCGGGCGTTTCACGGGATGCCGTCATTGGCGGTTGATGACGGGTGTCGGGCGATCCATCCGGACCGCATCGGGTCCACCCGATCGAATCGATCCAGGTGTTAGTTGCAGGCGAGCATCACGCTGTAGTCGATCGTCGTGATGTACCCGTCTCCATTGAGGTCGGCCGCCGCAACGTAGCCGTGCTCGCCTTCGAGCTTACCAAGCGCGTCCTGGATGATTGCGACATCGGCTCCGTCGGTGACGCCGTCGCCGTTGATATCCGTCGAGGCCGGGCATGCCTCCTCTGCAAACGAAGCCGTCGCCATCGCGAAAGTGCTCGCTGCGATCAAAAGGCTCCCCACTACCTTGAGCATCTCGATTCTCCTCCTTGAGTCGGAACTTCCGCGAGTTCCTGAACCGGAAGCATACCGGGAAAGCCCCTGGAAGCCATCGATCTACGCCGGATCCCGAAACGATTGGGGCGGCTCCGTGCCGCCACTTCCCGGGCGTCGTGACCACTTCTCGTTTGGGGGGACTAGTCTTCGCCTGGGCGCGAACCGACCCGCTTTCTGCAGGGGCCGGGGGTGGTGGGCCTTTAGCCTCGGCTTCGGGTGGGGCCAACCCAACGCGATCTCGAGTGAGCCGATCTGTGTCAAAGAACCGACGACCATACGAGGTGAAGCCCCTACGCTGCGAGGTTGAATCGTTCGAAGCGAAGCGGGCACCCCGCGCGTTCGCGTCTCTTGCGCTCGTCCTTGCGCTGACGGGTCTGCTCGCGGGCACCGCGGCCTCCGCCGAGTCGCGGCATGTGATCGTCAAGTATCGCGATGAGGGCCCCCACGCCCTCAAGGTCTGCGCCGAGCGGCTGAGCCGTGAGCGGCGCCCCTTCGCTCCCGCCACGAGAGATCGCGGGCGCGAACTCGACACCCTCCAGAAACGCTTCGGTCGCCTCGACCACCGTGCGGTGTTTCGCGCCGCGCGCGGGCAGGGCTTCCGAGCCGAAGCCCGAGCGCTTCGAGATCGCCTGAAGGCCTCACGCGCCCGGGTCGGAACCGTTGGGCGTGGACGGGGCCGACGCATGCGTCCCGCCTGCGACGCAGCCTGCGAGGCCACGCTGCCCGAGCTGGCCCACGTCTACCGGGTCGCGCTGCCCGGCGACCTGGACGATCCCGCCGACTTGATCGCCGCCCTGCGGGCCGCCCCGCAGGTCGAGTACGCACACATCGACTACGACGTCGAACTCGATCAGCTGTCACCTCCCTTCGATGATCCCTTCCTGGCCTCGTCGGGGAGTTGGGATCAGCCCTACGCGGATCTCTGGGGTCTCGATCAGATCGGGGCGCGTGAAGCCTGGGACACGACGACGGGGCAGGGCGTCCTCGTCGCCGTCGTGGATACGGGGCTCGACTACCGTCATCCCGACATCGCCGCGAACGTCTGGGTGAACCCGGGCGAGGACCTCGACGGCAACGGGATCGCCGAGCCCCACGAGGCCAACGGGATCGATGACGATGGCAACGGCTTCGTCGATGATCAGGTGGGCTTCGACTTCGGGGACTCGATCGACGCGAACGAGGACGGCGACTACGACGACCCGGAGGATCTGCGCGATTCAGATCCTTTCGACGAGCGCGGGCACGGTACCCATGTCGCCGGCACGATCGCCGCGGTCGCCGGCAACGGCGAGGGCATCGTCGGGGTCGCCCCCGGCGTTCGCCTGATGGGGGTGAAGGGGTTCCCGAACGACGGGAGCGGCGTCGACTCCGTGCTCTGGCGCGCCGTGCTCTACGCCGCGGAGAACGGCGCCGACGTCATCAACAACAGCTGGTCCTGCAGCACGCCCTGTCCCCGCAACGATCTCGCCCGCGACGTCCTGGCCCACGTGGAGGCGATCGGGACCGTCGTCGTGACGAGCGCCGGCAACGCGACCGCGGACGTCGTCCACCGCAGTCCCGAGAACCTCGACGCCGTGTTGACGGTCGGCTCCCTCGGCTTCGATGAACGGATCTCGTCCTTCTCGAATCGCGGCTACGGCCTCGACGTCGTCGCTCCGGGTGGCGGGCCGTCGACGCCGAGAGAAGTCGATATTCCCCGGCGCAACATCCTTTCGCTGCTGACCAGCGCAGGCCGGCCGGAGGACGAGCGCTTCTTCGTGGGCGATCGCTACTGGCGGCTCGCGGGCACCTCGATGGCCGCGCCGCACGTCGCCGGCGCCGTCGCGATGCTCCGGAGTCTCTACCCGAACGCCTCGCCGGAATCGCTGCGCGAGCAGGTGCGTCTCTCGTCGCGCGACCTCGCGCGCCCGGGCCACGACGAGTGGGTCGGTCCTGGAGCGCTCCATCTCCCGACGCTCCTCGCGACGGCGCCGCCGGACGTCGAGATCGAGATCGAGGCTCCCGTCTCTGGCGCGCGCCTCGACCCGGCCGACGGGCCTTTCACGATCTTCGTTCGGGCGAGCGGGGCGGACCCCGTCTCGCTCGAGCTCGCCTGGGCGGAGGCGCTGCGTCCTCGCGACTTCACCCCGCTGGAGGCCCTTGACGACTTCGATCTCCGGGAGACGGGGTCGATCAAGCAGCTTTGGCAATGGGCTCCATCTCCCACCGCTTCGGGTCCGCGGATGCTGCGGGTTCGCGTCGCGCTCCGGGACGGTCGTGTCGTCGAGCGCTTTCGCGCTTTCGCCGTCGAGCCGATCGACCCGCGGCCGCTCACCCTCGGTGAGCGGAACGTCGCCGCGCCGATCACGGACGGGCGCCGCGCCGTCTGGCGGATGGACGCCGACGACGAAATCCCGTCGGAGCAGGGCATCGCCGTCGCCCGCGTCGCGCCGCGGCCGCGTAAGGAAGCCTTGCTCGAGGAGCCGGCGCCAATTCTCGTCGAGGGCCGTCCTCAATCGATCGGCCTCGATGGCGAGTTGCTCGCGTGGTCTCGCCAGCAGGGCAACGGCTTCGGGATCGCCTGGTGCCGGCTCGGACGGCGCGGCCGGACGAATACGCCGCCGGACTGCGACGAGCGCACGATCGATCGCGGCGCCGCGTTGGTCTCCCGCCCCTTCGTCGGGAATCGCTGGATCGTCTGGCAGGCGGACGAGGGCGGCGTGAGCACGATCGAAGGCTGTCGCGTGGATCGTCGGAACCCGGAGTGTGCGCCGGTGACGCTCTCCGTGCTCGATCCGCTCGGGCCGAGGTGGAGGCTGCGATCGTTCGATGGGCGCTCGCTCTTCTTCGAGTCGCTCGGGGAGATGGCTCTGTGCGTTCTGCCGGAGGCGGGGGGGGCCTGTACGATGCAGCCGATCACCCGGAGCGCGCGGACACCCGTGTCGCAGGAGTCGCTGCACGATGGCGACCTGATCGCCCTGAATGCTTCGCGGGTCGACATCGTTCCTTCTCTCGGGTGCCTGCCGGGCGAGCTCTTCCCTGGCTGTGAGATCGAGCTCGGAGTCGTCCGGGAGCTCTTCGCCTGCCGGGTCGAGGCGGCCGAGGACGGGTCCCTCGGATGCGACGCGGTTCCGATCAGCGAGCGTCCGCGCATTGAGGACAGTGGAGGGATCGCGATCTCCGGCAACCGGCTGATCTGGTCCGACGGCTCGGCGCTGGAAGATCCTGCGCTCTACACTTGTGAGTTCGATCCCGACACCAGAATGTGTCCCCGCGAACGCATCGGCGGCGCCCTTGCGCGCCAGTCGGAGCCGTGGGTGCGCGGCGATCAGCTCGTCTGGCGGGGGGCACGCGATGCGGGCCAGGCGATCTGGGCGATGGCCTTGCCCGCGTGGTACGGGACCGATCGGCCCGCGCGCGCGAAAGCCGGCTTCTTCTTCCACCCCCTCCGAGTCTCCGCGGGCGACGCGAACTCGCTCGCGTTCGAGTCCGAGGTCGTCGAGTCCGAGGGCGCGTCCCTCTTGCTCGGGTCGACGCAGATCTTCGATCCGGGCCCGGTCGGGGGGCGCGTCTGGCTCTTCGGCCGGACCGTGAAAAATCGAAGCGGGCACTTCGAGGTCCTCATTCGCGCGCGAACCGAGGATGGGCTCTCGGCCTCGCGTACCGTTCGCGTCGACGTCGTCGGGACGCCGCCTCGGCCGGGGATCGTGGGCGGGCGAAGGCCTAACGCCGGGGGACGAACCCCGGATCGCGCTGGTCCCGGGCCGCGACGATGATCTCGTGGTCTGGCGAGCGTGTGCACGCCGGATCGGTGCGGGCCGCATCGCCGAGCAGGCGGAACGCCTGGCAGCGGCAGCCCCCGAAGTCGACCTCACGCTCCGGGCAGCTCCGGCACGGCTCGGGCATCCAGTCCGTTCCGCGATAGGCCTGCATGCCCGGCGCTTCGTTCCACGCTTCTGCGACCGAATGCGTCCGGACGTCCCAGAACTCCAGTCCATCGATCTCGCCTGCTTCGTGACAGGGCAGAACCCGCCCGATCGGATCGACGACCATCGCCACACGTCCCCAGCCGCCCATGCAGGGCTTCGGGCGATCCGAGAAGTAGTCGGGGAGCACGAAGAGCATGTTCGGTCCGCCTCCAGCGAGTCTTGCCTGCGCGGCCTTCACTTTCGTGCTCGCCTCCGCGAGCTGTTCTGCGGTCGGCATGAGGGCGGCGCGATTGAGGAGGGCCCAGCCGTGGTACTGGGTGTTCGCGAGCTCCAGTCGGTCGGCGCGGAGTCGTTCGGCGAGGTCGATGATCTCGTCGATGCCGTCGAGGTTCTCTCGGTGGAGGACGCAGTTGAGAGTCAGCGCGAGGTCGAGCTCCTTGGTGCGTTCGCAGAGCGCGAGCTTCGCTTCGAAGCTGCGTGTCCCCGCGATCCGATCCGAACCTTCGGCGGTCGCATCTTGGATCGAGACCTGGACGCTGCGCAGGCCGAGATCGGCGAGCTGCGACAGTCCGTCGGGCTTGAGCGGTAGTCCTGCCGTCACGAGATGGGGATAGAGATCCGCCGCGACCGCGCGTTCGAGGATCTCGGGGAGATCGGCGCGCGCGCTCGGTTCGCCGCCCGTGAGGCCGACGTGGACGACCCCGAGCGCGGCCGCTTCTTCGAAGACGCGGCCCCAGTCCTCGGCGCTGAGGGCCTCCCGTCGCTCGCGAAACGCCAGCGGGTTGGAACAGTACGGACATTGCAGCGGGCATCGGTAGGTCAGCTCCGCGATCAGGTTGAGCGGCGTCGTCTCGTTCATGGGTTCGTACTCGCCGTGATCTCTTCGACGCGGACCACGCCGCCCATCGCGATCATCTCGTCCAGAAAGCGCGCGATCTCCTGCGCGAGGCCTTCCGTTTCGGGGTAGCGGGCGTCGAGCACGGCTTCGATGTCTGCCCTCGATCGCTGGCCATCGACGAGTTCGAGGATCTCCCCGCCGCTGCCTTCCAGACGGATCGCGCGCTCGGGTAGGACGAGCACGTGTCCGTGGGAACGAATCTTGAGGGCGGCGTGGCGGGAGAGCGCGTAGCGCGGGCTGCTCATGGTCGAACCTCGAAGGCGAGGCCATCTTGGCCGACGATCGCCCCCGCGCGTTCGAGGCGGAGGGTTTCCTTGGCCCGCTGGTTCGCAAGCGGATTGCTCGCCGCGATGTGCACGTAGATCGAGCGGCCGTTCATGCCGGAGAGGACGGCCAGCGAGCCGCCGGGGCCGTCGATCGGGACGTGACCCAGATCCACCGGCGTGCGGGCTCCGGGGCGAAGTCGTCGCGCTTCGTCCGCCGCATAACAGGTTCCGTCGACGAAGCGTACGTCCGCTTCGCGCAGCTCCGCGAGGGTCGCCGAGTCGAGCCGCTCGATCCGCGGGGCCCAGACGAGTCGGGCGCCGCTCCGCTTGTCGGTGATCCGGACGCCACAGCGAGCGCGGCCCACGCTCGTCGAGCGGTCGCGCAGATGATCCGGAACGGGACCCGGAAGGGGGAAGAGACGGGCTTCCAGCGCTTCGTCCCGATCGAGCGCGAAGGGCTTGTCCCAGCCGAGGCCGGTCCAGAGGGGTTCCAGGCTGACGAAGGCGGCGTCGTGATCGAGCAGCTCGCGCCGCAGGTCCGCGGTCGACGCGATCCGGATCGCGAGGCCGCTTCGCAGGGCGAGCGCGCCGCCGCAGGCGTCTAGGTCACCGCTCGTCAGCAGGAGCGAATCGATCGGAACTGCGCGGCTGCCTTCCGGAGGCGCGAAGAGGGGATCGTGGGCGAGGGTCGAAGCGAGGTGGAAGGGGGCCTCCACGATCGAGTAGCGGACGCCGTCGGCGCTGACGGCGAGGCAGGCACCGAGTCGTCGCGGGTGATCCGCATCGAGCGCGCGCGCCTTCCGCGCGACTTCGGAGCCGTCGTTCCAGGTCGGCACGCCGGTGGCGACGCCGGAGCCGAGGAGCCGGACCTTCACGAGGTCCTCCTCACGTTTGCCGCGCTCACTCAGCCGTCTCCGCGTCGATCACGTGGTGCGCGACGTCGCTCGAGAAGCCGCGCCGCGCGAGGAATCCGAGGTGCCGCTGGCGTTGGGCGATCCGCTCGTCGGGGTCGGGGCAGAAGGGGCCGAGCTTCTTCTTCCGCGCGACGCGGAAGGCGGCCTCGACCTCGTCCGTGTGGGCGAAGCTGCCCCCCTCGTCCGCTCGCGCCCCGGTCGCTTCTTCGCTTCGGTCGCGCTCGATCTGTTGGAGGGTCGAGGGCTCGATCCCTTTTGCGAAGAGCTGCCGCTCGATCTGGGCCCGGGATCGGCCGGCGGCGCGACCGCGTTCGAAGAGGTGGGTCGCGAGTCGGTGATCGTCGACGTAGCCCCGATCGACGAGGGCATCGACGATCCCGGGAATCGCGGCCCGAACCGGCTGGGCATCCTCCTCGGTTCGTGCGCACCGCTCGTCGAGCTTCCGCTCGAGGGTTTCGATCAGGCGACGGCGCGATTGGTCCGACCGCGCGAGCGAGCGGACCGCCTCCTCCGCGAGCCACTTCGCGTCGAGGGGCAATGCGTCCCGGCGCTTGCGCTTGGAGGGCGGTGCGTCCGGGTTCGCGGCGAGTCGCGATGGCCGATGCGGTTCCATGACCTGCACGCTACCAAATCGGCGAATGCCCTCGCGGGGCGCGGATTGGCCTCCCCGCGGACTGCGGACCCGCCTAATCGATGCCCGAGCTCCCCGAAGTCGAAACGACCCGTCGCCGGATCGCGCCCTTCCTGGTCGGTCGTCGGATCCGGCGCGTGATCACGACGCCCCCCAGCTATTTCTTCATCACGGCGCCGGACGAGCTCCGAAAGCGGCTCGAAGGCCGGTCTGTCGAGGCGCTCGATCGGGTGGGGAAGTATCTCGTGATGGGTCTCGATCGCGGCGATCGGGTTCTCCTCCATCTCGGCATGACCGGGCAGCTCTTCTCGAGCGAGGCGACGAGCGTGCGCCTGCTCTCCGCGACCGCGCGAGCCTCCCTCGACCCCGACGAACAGCGGAGCTTCGAGCCCGATGCACACACTCATCTCCGCTTCGAGATGGAAGGAGAGGGGCCCGAGGTCTATTTCCGCGACGTGCGGAAATTCGGAAAGGTCCAGTGGCTTCCGGCGGGCGAGGCGAACGAGCGGCTGGACCGGCTCGGAACCGATGCGCTCGAAGTCACGGGGGAGGAGCTCTTTCGGGCGAACCGGGGTCGAAGGGTCGCGATCAAGGCGATGCTTCTCGACCAGACCGTCGCCGCGGGCGTCGGAAACATCTACGCGGACGAGGCGCTCTTTCTCGGGGGGGTTCGCCCGGGGCGCGCGGCGAAGCGGGTCACGCGGACGGAGTGCGACGCGATCGTCGCCGGTCTGCACAAGGTCCTGCGACGGTCGATCGAGACCGGCGGGTCGAGCATCAGCGACTACGTGGCACCGGACGGCAGCGACGGCGGATACCAGGACGAGCGTCGGGTCTACGGCCGAAAGAACGAGCCGTGCCACACGTGCGGCGAAGCGATCAAGCGCCGGCTCATCGCCCAGCGGTCTTCGCACTATTGTCCGCATTGCCAGCGCTAGTCTGGATCGATCGGGCGTGGGCGCGTGCTGCCGGCGCTAGACTGAGGACATGCTGACTCTGGTCGAACTCGAGCGCGTCGCTGCGGTGCTCGACGCGGAATTCGCCGGGGGGCGGATCGAGCGTTGGGTCGAGCCGGACCGTGGCCGTCTGGCGTTCACCCTCTATCGCCGCGACGAAACCGGGAAGCGGAAGGCGACCCTCGGTATCGACGCGCGTCCCGAACTCGCGCGGATCGGGTTGCTCGGCCGGATGCCTGCGGCCCCCGGAAGTCTGCCGGCGTTCAGTGCCTACCTCCGGGCCCACCTCGGTCGCGGCCGCCTCGTGAGCGTGAAGCTTCGCGGAGGGGACCGGCAGCTGGCGCTCCGCTTCGAAGCGAAGGAGGGGCAGTACACGCTCCTACTCTCGATCTTCGGGCGCCGCAGCAACCTCTATCTACTCGACGGAGAAGAGAAGGTCGTGCAGGCGCTCCGCCCGCTGGCCGACACGCGATCGGAGCTCTCGCTCGGGGATCGCTGGGTCGACCCTGGCTCCGCGGCGCCTCGACGGGGCGACGACCGCTTTTCCGACGAAGAGGGGCTCGGACTGCTCGAGGCGGTCGAGGCGTGTTATGCGGAAGAAATCGGAGAGCGCTCGGCGGACGAGGATCGGCGGCGGCTCGCGAATGCGCTCAAGAAAGAGCGCAAGACGGCACAGCGGAGGCTCGAACGAATCGAGACGGAGCTCGCGGAGGCGGACGAGGCAACCACGCTCCAGGCCCACGGAGAACTCCTCAAAGCGAACCTCGGTCGGATCGAAGCAGGTACCTCCGAGGTGACGGTCGACGACTTCACGACCGGCGAGCCCGTCACGATCAAGCTCGATCCCAAGAAGTCCGCGAAGGACAACCTCGACGCGATCTTCAAGCGTTATCAGAAGTTGCTCCGCCGCCTGACGAAGGCAGGGGGGCAGATCGATGGCGCCCAGCAGGCGATCGACGGAATCGCCGAACTCGAGGAGGAGCTCGCGACGACCGACGACCTCGACGAGCTGCTCGCGCGGGGCGACGTGAAGAAGCTGCTCGGTCGGCACGCGACGAAGCCGGGAGCGACCGCCGTCTCGAAGCGGCCGGAGAAGCCCGCGCTTCCCCAGGCCTACCGGAACCTGCCGAAGAAATTCCATCCGCGGCGCTATCGCTCTGCGGAGGACATGGAGATCTGGGTGGGCCGGAGCGACGAAGCGAACGACGTGCTCACGACGCGGATCGCTCGGGGGAAGGACCTCTTCTTCCACCTCGACGGCGCGCCCGGGAGTCACGTGATCCTGCGGACGGAGGGGCGGGAGGATCCGCCGGCGGAAGCGGTGATCGATGCCTGTGAGCTAGCGGTGCACTTCTCGAAGCAGAAGAACGCCGGCCGGGCGGACGTCCACGTCGTACCGATCAAGAACGTGAAGAAGCCGAAAGGCGCGAAGAAGGGCCTCGTCTACGTGACCGGCGGGAAGTTCGTGAACCTGCGCCGCGAGCCGGAGCGTCTCGAACGCCTCATGAAGTCGAAGATCGACGACTGACGATTCAGTCCTGGTGCCGCGGGACCCGGAGCGCGAGGAGCGCCGGCAGCACGACGAGGTTGCTCATGACGGTGAGCACCATTCCGAGAGTCAGCACGACGCCGAGGCTCGCCACGCCCTGATGGGACGAGAGGGCGAGGGTGCCGAAGCTGACCGTCGTGGTGAGTGCGCTGTAGAAGACGGCGCGGGCGGTGGTGCTCGCCAGGAGTTCGCCCCCGAGCTCGCTCTTGGCGAGGGCTTCGGCGCGGTGGACGAGGTGGATTCCCGAGTCGACGCCGATTCCGAGCAGGAGCGGAACGACGACCACGTTCACGAAGTTGAACGCGATGCCGGACACGGTCATGAGTCCGATCGTGAGCAGGTTGCTTAGAAGGAGCGGGGCGAGCACGAGACCGACCGGCGTGAGCCGCTGCCAGAGCAGCCCGAGCAGGATCGTGATCAGTACGATCGCGGCAACGAGGGCTTCCTGGAAGCTGTCCCGGGTCGCCTGGGCGAAGGCGACCATGTTCATGGGGAGGCCCGTCGCTTCGGGGACGAGCGCTTGCACGTCGTAGGCGAAGCGCGTGAACGCGGCCTCCTCCATCAGCTGCTCGGCCGGGAAGATCTGGACTCGGGCACGGCCGTCCTTCGTCAGCATGCGCGCCCGGAGCTGGTCCGGGAGATCTTCGAGGGTCACCTCTTCGAGCAGCGTCGCCTCACGCAATCGAACGAGCTGATCGGTGAGTCCGCCTAGCAGGACCTCTTCGAGTCTCGCGAGTGCGGCATCGACGTCGTCGTCCGCATCGGCGCGCGTCAGGAACTCGTCGAGGTTCGCCCGGAGTGAGCGCATGCTCATCCCCAGGACGCCGGCTTCGTCCTCGATCGCGGGGTCCCGGAGGAAGTCCCGGAGCGCCCGGAGCGCTTCGACCTGCTCTTCGGTCGTGGGCGGCTCCTGGTGGGCTGCCGACCCGCGCGGTGCATCGAGGATCATGCCGACGTCTTCCAACAGGTAGAGCTTGTCTTCCTGATCGGTCGGGATGTAATCCATGAGCGAGATCGCCATGTCGACGACCTCGAGCTCCTCGACGGCGCGAGCGATCTCGTTCGCGGCCTCGAGATCCGGGGCAATCGTGTCCATCGGCCACGGAGAGCGCTGTCCCGCTTCCTCGAGCATCTCGTTGAAGGTCTGCACGCTCTCGGTCGACGGGTCGCGCATCCGCACGACGTTGGCGTCGAAGTCGACCTGCATCGCTTTCCATCCGCCGAAGACGAGAAGTACGAGCGCGGTTCCCGCGACGGCGCGAGGCCAGCGCGTGAAGACGCTCCACCAGGTGTTGTCGAAGGTCATGGCGCGGGGCACGTCCCGTTCCGGGTCGAGTCGACATCCCTTCGCGAGAAGCGCCGGAAGGAGCGTCGTCGTGAGGAAGAGGTTCACGATCATGCCGGTGCCTGCGATCAGACCGAGCTCCGCGACGCCGATGTTGTCCGTCGGGATGAAGACGTAGAACCCGATCGCGGTCGTGACGGTGCAGATCACGAAAGAGCTGCCGACCTGCTCGAAGGCATGGGCGAGGGCGGTCTGATGGGCGTCGGGGGTTCCTTCTTCCAGGGCGCGACGGAATCCGTCGACGTAGGCCATGCCCAGGTGGATCGCGAAGTCGACGCCGAGGCCGATGAAGAGGATCGCGAAGGCCACGGAGACCAGGTTGAGGGCCCCCACGGTTCCGGCCGCGAAGGCGCCCGTCCAGACGAGTCCCGCGAGGAGCGTCGCAACGGAGGCGATCACGAGTCGGACGGAACGGAGCGCGCGGAAGAGTACGACGACGACGAAGCAGAACGTGATCACGCCGCCGAGGCCGATGTCCCAGAGCAGGCCGGCCATCTCTTCGTAGTTGAGGACGGGGTTGCCGGTCAGCCGGATCGTCACGCCGTGATCCGGGTCGAGATCGTTGTCCGCGGCGATGCGCCGGATCTCGGCCATCGGCCCGGCGGCAGCGAAGATGCTCCCGAAGTCGAGCACCGGGTCCACGACGATCACCCACTGCTTGATGCTCTCGACCGAGGAGCCACGCAGCAGGATCTCCTCCCATGAGATCGCGAGGGGGAACTCCTGATAGGCCTCGACGGTCGCGTCGCCGATCCGGTCGAGGAGGGTCGCGAGTTCGTCGAGCGCGAGGTCGGTGTCCTCGCGCTGCTCGAGGCCGCTCTGGATGAGCGAAGCGAGGTTGGCCACGGTCGGCTCGCGTTCGAGCGCGGTCAGGATCGGCTGGACGCGTGCGATCTGGAGCGCGAACTCGTCGAGGTCGTCGAGGTCGCGGTAGAGCAGGCCGTGCTTCTCGAAGAAGGGACCGGAGCCCGGGATGTAGACGTCGTGGAAGAGGTCGGGGCGTTTCGCGAGAGCGTCGCGAAGCGAGTGGGTGGCCTCACGCGCGACCTCGGGAGTCTCGCCGTCGACCACGACGAGCATGACGTTCTCGATGTTCGGGAAGCTCTTCGCGAACTCGAGATAATTCTGACGTGCCGGCAGATCCTCGGAGACCAGCTGGACGTTGTCCGAGTTGATGCCGAGGTTCATCGCCGCGAAGACGAAGAGGACGACGGTCGCGATCCCCATCGCGGCGAGGACCTGGCCGGCCCGCGCGTGCACACCGAGCGACCAGCGCACGAGCGCGTGGGAAAGCAGGGCCTCGAGCCGATCCATGGACGTTCCTCGATCCGGGGAGAAGGCCGCGGGCGGACCACGGCGCGCAGGGGGCGCGGACGAGATAGCGAAGGCATCCGCTTCGTTCGACCGCGGAGATCACACGACGGGTCCGACTTGGACTCTGGGCCGCACGCGGTAGGGCGGGTTTCGTCGGCGTCCCGTTTCGGGGGCTGCCGCGCGAGAGGGCGCTGGGCTCAGGCGCTTCCTTCGCTTTCCCGAGGTACGGCGATGGCTTCGCGGGTGAACTCGGGCGCGAAGAAGAAGCCGAGGACGGAGCGGGTGACGATGATGGAGGTCGTGAGAACGATGCTCATGGCGAGTAGCTCTGCGTCCCGCGAGAGGCCCGAGAAGACCGTCACGAACACGACCTGGCCGGTGCCGATCCCAGCGATGGCGAGCGGAAGGGCGGCGACGGCGAGCATGACGGCGATCCCGAAGAGGAGCTGGATCGGGCCGACGTCCACGTCGAACGCCGCGAAGAGGCCGGCCACGAGGGACGCGAAACAGCCCAGCATGCAGAGGCGGAGAGACGCGAGCTCGGTCAATACCCCGAATGGAACGAGACGGGCCGCATTGAAGAGCGGGAGCTCGCGGACGCGCTCGAGAGGGCCCAGGTCGATCGGGGCGCGGAGGAAGACGAAGCCGCCGCCGACCGCGGCGACCAGGCCGCCGACGATCCCGAGGCGAAGGCCCACGTCGTCCACCTGGAGGATCGCCCCGCCGATCGCGATGGAGGCGAGGACGAGGCCGACGTCGAGGAGCGCGAGGAGCAGGACGATCCCGGTGGCCACGGCGAGCGAGGCCCCGGTTCGCTTTCTCAGGAGGAGCGCGAGCCCTCCGGCGCCGAGCACGTGGTTCAAAACGCCCGCGAGATAACAGGCGGCCTTGATGCGGGCGGCGACCAGACGCGGGAGCGGGGCGGCGTCGGCGGGGCGTGCGTCCACCGTCCGATGGAGACAGTGGGCTTCGATCGCGAGCGTGAATGCCGAGAAGAGCACGATCATCGGCACGAAGCGGAGGAGGACGTCGCCGGTCACGTGGTCGAGGGCAAGGCGGATGTCGATCCGCTCGAAGATCCAGACGAGCAGGCTCACGCTCACGACGAAGGGCAGCGCGAGGCGCGCGATCCGCTCGACACGCGCGAATAGCCCGAGTCCGGTTCTCTCTTCGACGTCGATCACCTGTCCTCCTCGCTGGCTCCGACACCGCCGGCTCCGTCTTCTCGTCTTCGGTACGAAGCCCTTTCAACTGTGGCGTAGTGGGATCGATCGAGGAGGGGGGGCACGTCGGCTCCGATAGACTCGCCCCATGATCGACAACGCCTTCCGGACGATCGTGCCACGTTTTGCCGGTCCCTTGCTCACGCTCTACCGACGCCTGGGATGGACCCCGGACCACGTGAGCCTCGCGGGCTTCGTGCTCGCGCTCTTTGCGGCGGCTGCCGTCGCCGCCAAGGAACCGCTCTGGGGGATCGGACTCTGGTGGTTCTCGCGCCTCGCGGACGGGACCGACGGCGTGTATGCGCGGGCCTCGGGTCAGGAGAGCGATTTCGGGGCCTACCTCGACATCGTGCTGGACATGGCGGCCTACGGCGCCATGGTGTTGGCCTTCGGGATCGCGTGGCCCGCATTCCAGCCTCAGTGGACGGGGATGCTCTTCCTCTACGTGCTCTGCATCGCGAGCGCCCTCGCGCTCGGCATGCAGGAGGCGAAGCGGGCGTTCCCGCCTCGGGACGACCGGGGGCTTCGGCTCGGCGCTGGGCTCGCCGAGGGCGGGGAGACGGGGATGGCCTATACGGTTTTCCTTCTCTTTCCGAACCATCTCGCGCTCACGACCTGGGTGTGGATCGCGATTCTGGCGACCACCGTCCTCGCGCGAACTCTGCTCGCCCGTCGCCTGCTGACGCCAGAGAGGGGAAAGGCGGGGCCAGGCGACGCCGAACCCTCCAGCGACTGACTTCGATCATCCAGGGATCGCCTGGTCCAGCAAACCCTCGGTCTCGGCCGGCAGCCGCGAATCCGAGAGTGGCTCGAGCCCGGCGTCTGTACGCCGCCGTCGATTACGTCCTAGCCGACGCGCGAAGCGTCGCCCGTTAGCCGCACGGACTCCCCTCGGATAGCTTCTGCGCGTGCTGCGATTCCCGCGCCTCCGTTCGACCGCCCTCGCGGTCCTGATCCTCGTTTCCACCTGCATCGTGGGATCGACCGGGACGGCCCTCGCACAGCCGATGCCGGGCCCGCAGGCGACGCGGAATGCCGACGCTCCGAATCCGCGCCGGATCGGTGATCCCGAGCGCCGTGTGCAGATGGACCGCGCTCGTCAGCGCGCGCGGGAGCGGGCAGAGCAACTCCGGCAGGAACGCATGGAGCGCCGCGCGAAGCGCGAGGAGGAAGAGGGGGTCCGGCGTGAACGGCCCCGTGTGGAACCGCCCGAAGCCCGGCGGGAGCGCCGTCCCCGTCCGGCGCCGGACCCGCGGGAGCGGGCCGCGCGTGCCGAGCGGGCCGCACTTCCTCGTCCTTCGATGCTCATGCTCAATCAGAATCGAGCGCGGATCGAGCGACTCGTCGAGAAGATCGGTGAGGCCGCGGGCCGGACGATCCTGGTTCCCGACGAGGTTCGTGGCACCGTGACGATCGTCGCTAAACGTGCGATGACGATCGACGAGAGCTGGGCCGTTCTCGAGACTGCCTTGTCGATGCTGGGACACTCACTTCTGCCGGGCCCGGCGGACGTGTGGCGGATCGCGAAGGTCGCGGACTCGGTCGGCGAGGCGCCATTCCAGCCGGTCGACGACGCGCCGACCGAGTCCTTCGTGACGACCTTGATCCCGCTCCGGAACGCGGACGTGGAAGAGGTGATGCCCGTGCTCGAGCCGCTCTCGGGTTCGCGCGTGACCCTCGTGCCGTATACGGAGACCAACAGCATCATCGCGAGCGGATCCGAGGTCGGGATCGCTCGGCTCACCGCACTCGCGGACGAGCTCGATCGGATCGAGGAGCTCGCGCTTCGCATTCGTGTGCTCCGTCACCGCGGCGTCGAGGACGTGGAGGGCTTCGTCGAGAGCTTTCTCGAGTCGGGCGACTTCGAGGTTCGGGACGTTCAGGTCTGGAGCGACCGCCGGACCAACAGCCTCGCCGTCCGAGGATCGGCGTCCGGGGTTGCCGAGGTGGTCCGTTTCATCGACGGCGTCGATCAGCCGATCGAGCGCGGCGGTTCGCTCCGAACCCTTCGTATCCTGCACCGGGATCCGGAAGAGGTCGCGGACCTGGTCCGAAGCCTCTCCGATTCCACGGCTGCCGCGACGACGCCGGTCGCTTCTCTCGCTGGCCCGCTCGACGGCACCCAGTACGCGATCGCGGTGGACGGGCCCTCGCGCTCGCTCGTCGTGAAGGCCGAACCGGAGACCCATCCAGTGATCCGGGAGGTCGTCGAGCTGCTCGATGTCCCGCCCCAGTTGGTCGCGGTCGACCTGACGGTCTCGGAGCTTCGGATGCCCGAGGCGTATGGACTCGCGACGGGCTTCACGCTCCCCTTCTCCACGGGCTCGGACGGGAACAACGATCTCGTTGGAGTCGTCGTCAACGAAGCCTCGTCGGCGGGGATCGACGTGCCGCCCACCGTCTTCGGCCGGATCAGCCGGGATACCGGCGTCGCGATCCAGCAGAACATCAATGGCAACCTCGTCACGGTGCCGATCTTCCAGTCGGGCACGATCGCCGGCGTGGACTTCGAAGCGGTGAACGAGATCCTGATCCAGCCGAGCCTCATCGTGACGGCGGGGGACCAGCACGAGATCTTCGTCGGCACCAACGTTCCGATTCCGGTCACCGACTCCGACAGTTCGGGTCTGGGGACGAGCACCGTCGCGGGCCTCAACGTTCCGCAGCTGTCGAGAACCACGAACTTCGATCGACGAGACATCGGGACGCGGGTCGTGCTCGAAGCCACGACGGGAACCGAGGGCAAGGTCCAGCTCGACCTCGAGATCGAGCTGTCGAACATCGATCCGACGGTCGCGAACCTCGGCGGGAATGCTGCCGAGCTCGGGCCCTCCTACACCCAGAAATCCCTGGTCGCGACGGCGCGTCTCGACGACGGCGAGACGGCGACCCTCGCCGTGAATACGGATCAGAAGACTCAGGACGTCGAGACGGGGGTGCCCTTCTTCCGGAGCCTCCCCTTCTTCGGACGTTTCTTACGATCGACCGGCACCGTCGTCGAAGACGTCAAACTGGTCATCGCGGTTCGCGTCCGGCGGATCTCGAATCCCTCTGAGCTCGTTGCCGACACGATTCGCCGCCGCCTCGTCTTCGAAAGGCGGGCTTCGCGGGAGTCGAACCTGCCGCGCGTCGAGGGTCCGCCCTTCGGCGTGCGCGTCACGACCCGTGTCTACGAAGGCGATGCTCGGGCGATCGCGGATGCCCTCGCGCTCGAGGGACACGAGACGAAGGTGCATGCGTGGCAATCCGGGCCAGCGGACTACTGGGACGTCTACGTGATGAATCTCGGTTCGTTGGTGGATGCCGGGATCGTCGCTCGAGAGCTCGCGGAGCAGGGGTGGGAGACCGACCTGGTCGTGTTTTCGAGGCGGTGAGGTTGGCCGGGCGCGGGAGGCGGCCGACGGCGATGCATTCGGGGGAGGAACGACCATCGCCAGGCCCAGGCCGTTTCTCATCTTCCTGATCATGCTCTCCGCTTCGATCTCTTCCGCACGATCGCGCCCGACCCTCCCCGACCGCACCTTCGGTTTCGACCTCGGTCGTCGCGTCGAGATTGCGGATCCGAGAGCTCGCTCTCGATCGTCGATGCGGCTCCGGAACCCGGGAGGAGGCGGCTCATCGGCACCGGCCTGTTGGTCTCGCGTCGCGAAAGCGGGTCGCTCGGCGACGATCCTTGCCATTCCTCGCGTGCCTGCTTAACTCCCGCCCTCGGAGGCGCAGGACGCGTGGGCAAGCCCGATTTCGATCCCTATTTCTCGCACTGGGCCGACATTGCCGCGCGAAAGGTCGTCGCGGCTCACCCGCGCGAGACGGGGGACGATCGACCGATCGTCTGCGCTGCGGGCATCACTCCGTCCGGCGTCGTCCACATCGGGAACTTCCGCGAAGTGATGACGGTGGACCTGGTCGCCCGGGCCCTTCGCGACCAGGGGATCCCGGTTCGTTTCATCTATTCGTGGGACGACTTCGACGTCTTCCGGAAGGTGCCCAAGGACGCGCCCCAGCAGGAGATGCTCTCCGAAAACCTGCGGCGAAGCGTCGCGGACGTGCCGGATCCGTTCGCGGATCAGAAAGACACGCCCGCCGACTCGTACGCGAGCCACCACATCGCCTCCTTCGAGTCGAGCCTCGCGCCGCTCGGGATCGCACCGGAGTTCATCCGCCAGTCGAAAGCCTATCGCGCCGGAACTTACGCCGAGGGGATCCGCAAGGCGCTCTTCGCTAAGGACGTGATCCGCGGCGTCCTCGACGAGTTCCGCAAGGAGCCGCTCGCCGAGGACTGGCTGCCCCTCGCAGGTTTCTGTCCGGCCTGTGGGCGCGATGATCTCGAGTTCACGTGGGATGGCGAATGGAAGATCGAGGTCGAGTGCCGGGACTGCGGAACGGAGTCGACCGTCGACCTGCGTGAGGGCGGTGACCTCAAGCTGCCCTGGCGGATCGACTGGCCGATGCGCTGGGCCTATGAAGGCGTTTGCTTCGAGCCGGGAGGCAAGGATCACAGCTCTGCAGGGGGGAGCTACGACACCGCGCAGAAGATCGTCGGGCCCGTCTACGACGGCTGGGCGCCGGAGTACGTCCCGTATGATTTCGTCCGGATCAAGGGGCGGGGCGGGAAGATCTCGAGTTCAGCGGGCGAGGCGGTGACCGTCGCCGACGCACTCCAGGTCTACGAGCCGGAGATGCTGCGCTGGATCTTTGCGAGCCAGCGGCCCAACTCCGAGTTCCAGATCAGCTTCGATCTCGACGTGATCAAGCTCTACGAGGACTACGATCGCGCGGTCGCGACGGCGTACACGCCGGACGATGGCAGTAAAAAGGACAAGAAGCGACAGATCGTTCGTCGCACGATCGAGCTGTCCGCGACCGAACCGATCCGCATCGCGCCGGAAGACGAGCCGGTCCGTGTGCCGTCGTTCCGACCTCTGTCGATGATCCTGCAGATCTACGACGGCGACGTCGACCGGTCGCTCGCCTTCTACGAGGCGTCCGGCGAGGTGGCGACCGACGCGGAGCGGGCTCGATTCCGCGTGCGCGCCGAGCGCGTCTGGAACTGGATCATCGACTTCGCGCCGGACGAGTTCCGGTATCGGATCCGGGAGACACCGAGTACGGCGGCCCTCGGCGGCGAGCCGCGCACGATCCTCGAACGCCTCGTCGGGGTGCTCGAGGGGGAGCCGGAGATCGCGGAGGACGCGCTGATCGAGCACCTGAAGACGCTCTGCGAAGGGACCTCCCTCGGACCGAAGGAGTTCTATCCCTACGCCTACGACCTCCTGATCGCGCGTGAGAAGGGACCGAAGCTGTCGACGCTCCTGACCGCGATGGGAAGCGGACGGGCGTTGCCGCTGCTGCGCGCGGGGCTCGCTTAGGCCGAGGCGCTTCGGTATTGCCGGTCGATCAGGGCGCTGCTGAGATCGCCCGGGGGATTCTCGAACCCCCGCACGAGGCCTAGCCGAGCGACTCTGGGCATGTATCGGTCCGCCTTCTCAGGCGGATTGAGCGACGTTTTCGAGGACCATCTCGAGCTCCGGGACGTTGTCGGAAAGGACCGCGCGGCTTCGGCGGAGGCTCACCTTCACCGCCTCGTTGCTCTTGCCGACCTTCTCGGCGATCGCCTTGATCGAGTGGCTCTCGCCGTAGCGCAGATGGAAGATCTGCTGGTGCGCCGGGCGGCGGTTCTCCGCGAGGATTTCGTCGCAGCGGTCGAGGACCCGGGCCGCGTCGACCGTGCGCTCGATCGTCGACTCGACGGGGCTGTCGTCGAGCTCGCGGGCGTCCTTCGGGCCGACCATCCAGCGAGAGCAGTGGCGGAAAAAGCGGAAGCAGACGTTGTGGGCGATGCCGAAGGTCCAGGTCAGGAGGCTCGACCGGCCTTCGAAGGAGGGGAGGGAGCGGTAGAGCTGGACGAAGGTCTCCTGAGCCAGGTCCTCGGCCTCCGCAGGATCGCCGACACGCTTGAGCACGAAGGCGTAGACCCGAGTGAAGTAGTCGTCGTAGATCTGCGAGAAGGCCAGGGGGTCGCCGCTGAGTACGCGGTCGACGAGCTCGCGATCGCGCGCGCGGTCACGCTCGGTGCTCTGTTTCCGGTTCTGGGGGGTTCGCTGAGGCTGCATTTCGTCCACTCCTGAATGAGTCGGCGAATTCGACCCGCCGACTCGGTCCTCGTTCTCTGAATGCAGCCTCAGAGTGATCTGGATCACGGCTCCCTACTGTGAAGCACTTCACACAAGACCCCCTTTTCCGGGCGCGTCGTGGCTTGCAGGGCATCCAGAGGGAGAAAACGAGGGATTCCCGACGAACCCGTGCTCGCCCCTTCGGCTTGGGGACGGGATTGCGAGGGCGCGCCCGCACCGACTGGAACACAACGGCGCGCGGTTTCGCGGCGGCCCGAATCGAGCGGAAATTCGACGCAAGCGGGTTTACGGCGGACCGGTCGAGGGGGGCGGGAGGCAGGCGGAGACCGCTTCCGCGCCTCGACGATTCGAAGGGGGCGGCGGACCGACTCAGTCCGGGGTCGGGAGCCCCATCGTTTCGCCGAGACCGAGCATCAGGTTCAGCGACTGGATCGCCACGCCCGACGCGCCCTTGCCGAGGTTGTCCAGGATCCCGACGAGGAGCACGTGGCCCTCGGCGTTCGGGAGGACCTGGAGCCCGAGCCCGTTCGTGTCGTTCATCGCCCGGGGATCCAGGGCGAAGTCGTCGACGGGCTCGAGGCCGGCGAACGGCGAGACGCGCACGAAAGGCTCGCCGTCGTAGCGGTCGGCGAGGATCTGCCAGATCTGCTCGCCGGTCGTGCCTGCCGGGAGCAGACTCTTGTGGAGCGAGACCTCGACGCGCATGCCGCACTTGAAGGGGCCCACGGCCGGCCGGAAATGCGGCGGATGCTCGAGCAGGGTGTAGGTCTGCATCTCGGGCACGTGCTTATGGATCTTCTCGAGCGCATAGGGTGCCTCGAAGGGCAATCCGACCCGGCCTTCATCGGGAGATTCCCATCGTTCGATCAACGCCTTGCCCCCGCCGGAATAGCCGGAGAGGCCGTGAATCGCGAGGGCCGCGCTCTTCTGGAACACGCCCTCGTCGATCAGCGGGCGAACGAGCGGAATGAAGATCGAGGGATAGCAGCCCGGGTTCGAGACGAGCTGGGCCTGGGCGATCGTCTCGCGGTGCTCTGGTGTGAGCTCAGGGAGGCCGTAGACCCAACCNTCGGCGACCCGATGGGCNGAGCTGGNGTCGATGATCCGNCCGCCGCTCTCCTTCGCCCAGCCNGCCGCTTCGATCGCTGCGTCGTCCGGCAAGCAGAGCACGGACACGTCCGCCTCGGCGATCGCCGNCTTCCGNGCGGCCTCGGATTTCCGTTCNGACTCCGGAAGCGTCCAGNTCTCACAGTCGTCCCGTCCTGCGAGCCAGTCGCGGATNCGGAGGCCGGTCGTGCCGACGTGACCNTCGATGAAGATCCTGGGGGNGGGCATGGCGCNGGACCGTAGCAAACGGGCGCGNGGGGACCCCCTGGACGNCGATTCCGCCTAANGGGGNNCTCGCTNCCGGATCTGCCGCCAACCGATGAAGGCGAGCGTGGGGGCGATCACGCCGAGCGCGTTGAGCGCGACGCCACCCCAGCGCGCCCAGGGCGAGGGCCAGAGCGACGGATCNGCGACGAACGCATTCTGGATCGTCANCAGAGCGGGNNTCGCGAGGAGAGAGCAGAGNCCCACGTATACNCCNGGGAAGGCGCGAACGAGCGCGTAGAGCGCGCCCGTCGAGGCGACCGCGAAGANGGCGACGTTGCCGGAGGCGGTGGGNCCGAGTGCTTGCTCGCCCTGACTCAACCGCCAGAGACCCACGATCTGCCACAGCGCGACCATCACGCCATAGGAGATCTGGAGTCGCACGGCGACGCACATCGCGGGCGGGATCATCGTCGCGACCTACTTCTTCCTGAGCGACGCGTTCTCCGCGTAGTCGACGGGGCACTCGATCATGAGATCGGAGTTCATGGCGGCCTGCCCCGGAGGCCGGCCGGAAATCGCGCTCATCGAAACCCTCCCGCATCGCCACGAGGCAATCTGGATTCTACCCCAGCGCGCCGAACCGGGCGCTACGCGAGGCCCTTTGCGGCGGGGGCCGTTCGCGCCTCGTCCGTTGCTCCAGTGCGTTCATCGATCGGCTGGAGGGGGCGCGTCTTCGTTTCGATCCGGGCCGGGTCGCCTAGAGCATGGGCATCGGCAATCCCGAGCCCTGCCATCCGACGCGCCGAGACGTGGACCCGGGATTCGAGACTTCCGATCGCCGCATTGTAGGCGTCGACGGCGCCATCGAGCTTCTTCCCGAGATTCGTGAACCGGTCGTGGAGCGATACGATGCGCTCGAAGAGCTCGCGCCCGAGCTTCGAAACCGCCACGGCGTTCTCGGCCATCGCCTCCTGCTGCCAGCCATACGCGACTGCGCGCAGCAACGCGATCAACGTCGTCGGTCCGGCGAGCAGAACCTTCTTTCCGACCCCGCGCTCGATCAGCTCGGGATCGGTCGTGAGTGCGGATGCGAAATAGGGTTCGCCGGGAAGGAAGAGAACCACGAAGTCGGGGGAGCCCTCGAGGCGTGACCAGTAGGAGCGACTCCCGAGATCGTCGACGTGCCGTCGCACGTGACGGGCGTGTTCGACGAGATGCGCCTCGCGCGCTTCGTCCGTCTTCGCTTCTGTGGCAGCGAGATAGGCCTGGAGAGGCGCCTTTGCGTCGATCACGAGCGAACGGCCGCCGGGCAGCTGGACTACCAGGTCGGGGCGGGATTTCCGATCTGGATCGTCGAGGGTCACCTGCTCTTCGAAATCGCAGTGCTCGAGCATCCCGGCCATCTCACAGACGCGCCGGAGCTGGAGTTCGCCCCAGCGGCCGCGGACGTTCGGTGTGCCCAGCGCCTGGCGGAGTCCCTGGGTCTCGGAGGCGAGAGCGCGGTGGTTGGAGGCGACGAGTTCGAGGTGGTTCGTGAGAGCGCGGTAGTGGCCTTCGCGTTCGGTCTCGACGCGCTGGAGCTTCTCATCGACCTTCGCCAGCGACTCGCGGAGCGGCCGGACCAGCGCCTCCACCGCGGCTTCGCGGCGCTCGAGGGCCTGCTCGTTCGATTGGGTCGCTGCGCCGAGACGTTCGCCGGCGAGGGTCAGGAAGCGGTCGCTGTTGCGGTCGAGAACGTCGTTGGACAAGGCCTCGAATCGGTCACGCATCCGACCATGAGAGCGCCCGAGGGCGAAGGAGGCGAGTCCGGCACCGAAGAGCGAGCCGGCGCCGAGGCCGACCATTAGGCCGATCGCGAGGGCCCACAGGGCGATCGCGGCGGCGTCGCCTTCGAGGGCGGGGACGTAGCGGGCCAGGAATTCGGGGAGGGCAAGCAGGCTCGGCACGGGCGGGACCTCTCTCTGGGTGGGGGTCCTTCTATCATCGGCAGAGGGTGTGTCGGATCCGGTCACGCGGGCGAAGGAATCACGATCCCGAGCACCGCCGGACCGGGGACCGGCAGCCCCTGCGCAGCCGGCCTAGGATCGAAGCCCGGTCGATGATCGGCCCCGACTTCAAGGAGATTCCGATGTTCACCATGCGTTTCGACATGCGTGCGCCCGAGTTCGGCGCGAAGACGGCCGATCTCTACCAGGCGGCGATCGAGATGTCGGAGTGGGCGGAATCTCGCGGCTGCGTCTCGATTCAGGTCTGCGAGCACCACCGTTCGAAGGACGGCTATCTCCCCGCGCCGATGATCCTGGCCAGCGCGATCGCTGCCCGGACGAAGACGGTGCCGCTGCAGATCGCGGCGCTGATCGTTCCGCTCCACGACCCGATCGAGCTCGCCGAGCAGATGTCGGTCCTCGACATCGTCTCGGGGGGGCGGGTGACCTACGTCTGTGCGATCGGCTACGTGCCCGCGGAGTACGCGATGTTCGGGCAGCAGATGAAGGGCCGGGGCAAACGACTCGAGGAGTCGCTCTCGGTCATGCAGCGACTGTGGAACGGCGAGGAGGTGGAGTACGAAGGACGACTTGCGAAGGTGACCCCGCTTCCGCATACCCCCGGCGGTCCGCCGATCCTGCTCGGTGGCGGGGTGGCCGCGTCGGCGCGGCGGGCGGCGCGCCTCGGGCTCGGCATCCTCGGAATGGGGACGGATCCGAACCTCGAGCAGATCTATCTCGATGCGTGCAAGGAGTACGGGACCGAGCCCGGGCTCTGTATGAACCCGACGGACGGTGCGCCGATGTCCGCGTTCGTGGCCCGGGATCCAGACGAGGCGTGGGCGAAGTGGGGCCCCCATCTGCTTCACGACGCACAGGCCTACGCGGAATGGATGGGCGACGACATCGACTCGGCGACGAAGAGCATCGCCGCGACCGTCGAAGACCTGCGCGCAGAGAATGGCAACTACCAGATCCTGTCCGTCGACGAGGCGGTCGAGGCGGTCCGTTCGCGCGGCCTGATCATGACCCAGCCGCTCTGTGGCGGGATGCCGATCGACTACGCCTGGGAGTCGCTCGAGACGATCGTGAACGACGTCCTGCCGAAGGTGCAGACGGGCTGAGGCTCGGGCGGCGCCGCGAACTCAGAAGATCGCGGTCGCCAGATAGAGGCCATAGGTCACGATCAACACCGTCCCCTGGACTCGGCCGATGCCCCCGGGCCGGGCCACGAGGACGAGTCCGGCGACGCTCGTCGCGATCAGGATCGCGCCGTCCATCAGGTCGACGTCGTTCGCCGGAAGCGGGCGAATCGAGGCGGTCGCGCCGAGGACGCCGAGCAGATTGAAGACGCTGGAGCCGATCGCGTTGCCCACGGCGAGATCGCCGTGGCCCTTCCGGGCGGCGATGATCGAGGTTCCGATCTCGGGGACGCTCGTACCGAGAGCGACGACGGTGATCCCGATCGCCGCCTCGGAGAGCGCATAGGGCGCGAGGGTCTGGAGCGATCCGTCGACCAGCCACTTGGCCCCGAGGCCGAGGAACGCGATCCCGAGGAGGGCGCGGCCGACCGGCATGAGCCAGTTCTGCTCGTCCTCGCCCAGGGCCTCGGCGACTTCCTCGCCGAGGAGTTCGCCCAGCTCTTCGTCTTCTGCCGCGCGCCGCAGGTTCCAGACGACGTAGGCGAGCAGGCCTGACCCGAGGAACGCGCCCTCGAGGCGGGAGATCAGCGCGTCGTTGACCATGAACGTGAAGACGGCGGACACGAAGATCAGGATCGGGAAGTCGATTCGGTAGACGTCTCGGGAAACCGTCACGGGTCTGAGGAGGGCGCAGAGGCCCAGCACCAGGATGATGTTGCAGACGTTGGAACCGACGACGTTGCCGACCGAAATCCCCGAGTGGCCCGAGAGCGCCGCATCGAGGCTGACCGAGAACTCCGGAGCGCTCGTGCCGATCGCCACGACGGTCGCACCGATCGCGATCGGACTCATCCCGATCCGGTTCGCGATGAACGTCGAGGCAGAGACGAGCATGTCCCCACCGACGTAGAGGAGCGCGCATCCGGCGAGGATCAACAGGAGCGACACGACCAGATCGGGCACGGGCGCGGGAGTCTCCTGGCGTTCGCGGCAGGTCAGGCGGCGAGAGGGACGGATCGCCTGGGTTTCGGGTCGGAGGGCGATCTGCGGGGCCGGCCGAGTCTAGCTCCAATGGAACGAGATTCGAGGCATCGGACTTCCCGGAGCGACCGGTTCCACATACATGCGACCCGAGGGGCCGGACCCGTGCGGAGAGAGGGCTCGAACCCCATCCAGACCGAGCGGCTCGACCCTGTAATGGCGCGGAACGCTGGACGTTCTCGCCGAGCGCGGCGACGCTTGCGTTCTTCGTGATGTGGTGTCGGGGCCGAGGGAGAGCGGGATGAGTGAGGGGGACATTCTCCTCGTTGCGAGCAATCTCACGGCCGAAGTGAAGTCGGCGTCCGGGTTCAACCCCTCCGATCGGGTTCTTCCCGTCCTCTCGAACGCGCTCCGCGCGATCTGCGACGAGGCGATCGAGAACGCGCGCCGCGCGGAACGGCAGACGGTCATGGGCCGCGACGTGCCGCGCCCCGAGCGAACCGTGGGCCCGGCCGCCGCCCCGCGCTGATCCGGAGACGGGCCGACCGTTAGTCCGGGCGGCACGCCTAATGGTGAGGGGTGAATTCGGAGCTCGGGATTTCGTGCGGTCTCGCGGCTCGGACGCGGATTCGCTCGAGTGCAGCGAAGCCGCCAGAGACTTCGTCGCGGATCGGATCGGTCGGCGGTCGAACCCGGATCGGCGGGTTCGAAGCGGCGTTGGGCTCTCATCCCGAGCGGAGCGCCCTGATTCCCGCGGGGCGCTCTGGCCCAGGGTCGGCTCGGGCCCGCATCGCGCCCGCCCCGTCTGAATCGGGGGATGCACCTGGCTGGCCCGTCGTGGGCACTTGGCCACGGACCTCCCTGCAGCCTTCCGCTGCGCGACCGTGGGGGCGGACGGATTACAGTGCCGATGCACGAGCCTCCGCCGGGACGACGTACACTCCGGGGGCGCACCCGCCCGCCGCGTCAACGCCCCCATGAACCGGCCGAGCCCCGCAAGCGAGGAGACCGTGGCAGCGAAGCCCAAGCAGGCCGCTCGGCGCCGCCAGAGCCAGGCCGCCGCCAAGGAGCTGCGTGATCGTGCCTCCCGCGCCGGCGATCGCGCGTCCGAGGCGACTGCACGCGCGCGGGTCGCGGCGCGCAAGGCGAAGGACCAGGCCGAGGAGCGGATCCGGGCGTTCGGGAGCCAGGCCCGGGAGTCCGTGAATCAGGCCCGGGACGTCGTCGAAACGGCCCGGAAGCTGCCTCTGGAGCCTCATTTGAGCTTGGTTCTGGGCCCCAGACGGCCGATACCACCTTTGATCATGTCCGACTCAGTACGCGTGGCCACCTACAACGTCCATCGTTGGCAGGGAGCGAACGGGCGAGCGAAGCCCGACGTCGCACGGGCGGGTTACGTCATCTCGGAGATGGACGCCGACGTGATCGCGCTTCAGGAAGTGCTCCGGCCCTTCGACGACGAGGGGCCGACGGCCGACGACGAGCTCGGTCAGCTCTGTCACGAGCTCGACCTCTACATGGCCTTCGCGGCGACCCGCCGCCACAGCCGCGGCCAGCTCGGGAACGCGATCCTCTCCCGCTACCCGATCACCGGCGTCTCTGTCCTCGACATTTCGTACTCGCGGATCGAACGCCGCGGGGCCCTCGCGGCCCAAGTCGGAACCGCCGGTGCTGCGCTCGGCGTCGTCGCGACCCATCTGTCCCTGGTCGATCGGACCCGTCACCGGCAGGTCCAGACGCTGATGGGGCATCCGGCACTCAACTCGGGGCCCGCGGTGCTGATGGGCGACATGAACGCGTGGCGCAAGTGCAAGGGTTCACAGGTCCTCGAAGAGAGCCTCGGCCTCCATCACAACCGCGACTGGCCCGCGAGCTTCCCGTCCGGTCGCCCGATTCTCTCCCTCGATCGCATCTACTCCCGCAACGCCGACGTCGTCGAGGTCGAGGAGCACGACTCCCCCGCGGCGCGAAAGGCCTCGGACCATCTCCCGGTCGTCGCGACCATCGAGTTGAAGGACGAGGCCACCGCGTGAACACGGATGCGATCTACGCCCGGCTGCCGATCGCGGTCCAGGAATTGGCCTGCACCTACGCGGGCTGGAAACGATATCGCGCCCGATTTACGTCCCACTTCGAGAAGACGCTCGGGGCGATCGAAGCGCTCGACGGGGCCCCCCTCGAAGGCCTGCACGCCTATCAGTTGCGCCGGCTCGCGAACCTCGCGAACCGGGCGCGGAGGCACGTCCCGCACTATCGCGCGATGGGCCTGCCCGAGTTCGTCCCGACCCACGACGAGCCGGCGAAGGGGATCGCCGAGATCCTCGGCGCCTTTCCGATCCTCGAGAAGCAGGCCTATCGCGACGCGCCGGAGTCGCTTCTTGCCGAAGACATCCCGGCGGAGCGCCGCCTGAAGGGCAAGACGAGCGGGACGACCGGCAGCGCACTGCCCCTCTGGTACACGAGCGAGTCCCTCGCGGAAGAGTACGCGGCCGTCTGGCGTCTGCGTCGCCGAGTAGGGGCGCAGCTGCGGAACCCGCACTTCACTTTCGGCGGCCAGATGGTCGTGCCCCTCGGCGCATCGAAGCCCCCCTACTGGCGCACCAACCACTACAGCCACCAGACGCTCTTCTCGCTCTATCACATGACGCCGGCGAACCTGCCCGCGTATGTGGGCGCGATGCACACGCTGCCCGTCACGTACATCGAGGGATACCCGTCGTCGATCCACCTGCTCGCGCGGGCGATGCTCGAAGCGGGTCGGCCGCTCGAAGCGGGGCGCGTGAAGGCGATCTTTCCCTCCTCCGAGTCGCTCCTGGCGTTCCACCGCGACGACATCGAAGAAGCCTTCGCGACGAAGATCTACGATCGCTACGGGACGAGCGAGTTCGCGGTCTCCATGACGGGCTGCAGCGCGGGGAACCTCCACCTCGACATGGAGTTCGGCGCAGTCGAAGTCGAAGCGGTGGAGGAGACCGACGACTTCGTGCGGGGTGCGCTGCTCGTGACCGGATTTGCGAACGATGCGACGCCCTTCATCCGCTACCGGATCGGGGACGTCGGCACGCGCTCGAAGCATCCGTGCCCCTGTGGTCGACCGGGCGAGGTCTTCCTCGACGTCGATGGCCGGATCGAGGACTACATCGTGACGCCCGACGGTCGCTGGATCGGTCGGATGGATCACGTCTTCAAGGAACAGCTCGAGATCGCCGAGGCGCAGATCCTCCAGGAGGAGGCCTCCGCGATCGAAGTGTTGATCGTGCCGCGCGGTGGATTCGACGCGGCAGCAGAAGCGGACGTGATGCGCGAGATCCGGATGCGTCTCGGAGACGAGATTCACGTCGATCTCAAGCGCGTCGGCGAGATTCCGCGAGAGCCGAATGGTAAGTTCCGGGCTGTCAAGTCCCGGGTGGGTCGCCAGCCGACACAAGCGAGTGTCGAGATGGACGGGAGAGAGGGATGATTCGTGTCGGGCTGGGTCGTTGCCAGCCGAACTACGCCGGGATCGCTGCACCGTGGGGGCCCGGTAAGGACTATCCCGAGATCACCCGCCTCCTGGGCGAGTCCGCCTCCAGCGGACCGCCGAACCAGGTGTATTCCGCCGTGCGTTCGGCGCTACGTGGGCTTGGCCTCGATGGCGCCCGTTTCGGAACACCCGACTGGAACCCGATCGGCGATCTCGTTCCGGCGGGCAAGCGCATCATCCTCAAGCCGAATCTGATCCGGCACTGGAACCCCGCCGAGGACGGCCGAGGAGGGACCGTCGACAGCGTGATCACCCACGGCGCGATCATCCGCGCGGTCGCCGACTACGCGATGATCGCCGCCGGCCCTGAGGGTAGCGTCGCCATCGCCGAAGCGCCCCAGATGGATTGCGACTTCGAGAAGGTCAGCGCGATCACCGGCCTCGACGACATCGTCCGCATCTATGATGAAGCGATCGGTCGCGTGCTCGAAGTGATCGACCTCCGCCGCGAAGCGGTGATATTCAAGGACGGGATCATCGACGAACGCAAGACGTTGGCCGGCGATCCCGCCGGTTACCGCGCCGTCGACCTCGGTGACACCAGCTTCTTCACCGGCTCGGGCCTCGATCCGAACCGCTTCCGTGGCGCCGACTACGACCCGGGACCGACCGCCGAGCATCACAGCAACGGCCGGAACGCCTATCTGCTCTCCGAGACCGTGCTCTCCGCGGACCTCGTGATCAATCTGCCCAAGCTGAAGACCCACAAGAAGACGGGCGTGACCCTCGCGCTCAAGAACCTCGTGGGCATCAACGGCGACAAGAACTGGCTGCCACACCACAGCCTCGGTTCCGTCGACGAGGGCGGTGACGAGTTCCCGGAGAACTCGATGATCGACCGTCTGCGCAGTCGCGCGACGGAGATCGCCCGCCCGCTGCTCGCGAAGGGGAAGGGACTCAAGATCTTCCAGATGGCGCGGCGCGTGGAGACGGCGACCCGCGGCGACCAGTTCATTCGATCGGGGAACTGGTACGGCAACCGCACGACGTGGCGTATGTGCTGTGACCTCAACCGCTGCCTCTACTACAGCGACAAGGACGGACTCCACCTCGATCACGACGGTCCGGTGAGGACCGTGCTGACGCTGATCGACGGCGTCCTCGCTGGAGAAGGCGAAGGCCCGCTGGTGACCCGGGACGTGCCGCTCGGGGCCGTCGTCGCGGCGGCGGATCCGGTGGCGGTCGACCTCGCGGCGATTCGCCTGATGGGCTTCGACGAACAGCGCCTCGCCGTCGTCCGCGGGCCGATGGAAGACGAGACCGCACGGATCACCGCCGTGCGCAGCGCCGCCGACGTCGTCGTGGGCGTTTGCGCGGAAGACGCTGAGGGCGTGACGGATCGAACGCTCGACGAGATCACGTCCGCGGAGCCCTTCGAGGCCCACGCCGGCTGGATCGGTCACGTCGAGCAAGGGGCGACGAAGGAATTCTCGCCCGACTGTCGAGCAGGTCGCGGAGGGAACGCACGATGAAGCAGGTCCTCCAGAGTCCCCGCTCCGGATCCCTCGAGATCGTCGAAGTGCCGGCCCCCGCCGTGGGTCCGGGCATGGTCCTCGTGCGCAACGTCCACTCGGTCATGTCGCCCGGGACCGAGAAGATGGCGATGGACTTCGCGCGGAGGTCGATGCTCGGCAAGGCGCGCAGCCGTCCGGATCTCGTGAGTCAGGTGCTTCGCAAGCTCAAGCACGAAGGACCGCTGCCGACCTATCGCACGGTCGTGAACAAGCTCGATGCGCCGCAGCCCCTCGGTTACGCGAGCGCGGGCAGCGTCGAAGAGGTCGGCCCCGGCGTCGCCTCGTTCCAGCCGGGCGATCTCGTCGCCTGCGCGGGGGCGGGCTATGCGAACCACGCCGAGCTCGTCGTCGTCCCGGAGAACCTGACGGCACACGTACCGGAGGGCCTCTCTCTCGAGAAGGCTTCCTTCGCGACCCTCGGCGCGATCGCGATGCAGGGCCTTCGGGTCGGCGATCCGTCGCTCGGTGAGGTCGTCGTCGTGATCGGCCTCGGCCTGATCGGTCAGCTGACGGTCCAGCTCCTGCTCGCCAACGGATGCCGCGTCTACGGAATCGACCTCGACCCCACGCGGATCGAGCAGGCGCGCGCCCAGGGAATGGAGTTCGGCGCCGCGCCGGGCGATGACCACGAGCCCTTCCTCGCGAGCGCGACCGGCGGGCACGGGGCCGACATGGCGATCGTGACCGCCGCCTCGGACAGCTCGGCGCCGATCCAGCTCGCCGCCGAACTCTGCCGCCACAAGGGGCGCGTCGTCGCGGTCGGTGCGACGGCCATGGACCTCGATCGGCGGACCTTCTACGAGAAGGAGCTCGATCTCCGCATGAGCATGTCGTACGGCCCGGGCCGCTACGACCGCAAGTACGAAGAGGTCGGTCTCGACTACCCGATCGGCTATGTCCGTTGGACCGAGCAGCGCAACCTCCAGGCCTTCGTGGACCTCGCCGCCCGCGGGGCGATCGATCCCCTCACGATGGACGTGGAGAGCGTGCCCTTCGAGCGGGCGACGGAGGTCTATGAAGCCCTCGCGAAGGGCGAACGAAAATCCCTCGCCGCGGTCTTCCGCTATGCGGAGGATCCCGATCGCTCCCGCTCGACGGCCGTCGCCGGGAAGACCGCTTCGCGCGCGAAGAAGGACGAGGTGGGGATCTCGTTCGTCGGCGCCGGCAACTACGCGAAGGCGGTGCTCCTTCCCGCGCTGGTGAAGGAGTCGAAGATCTCGATGCAGAGCGTCGTGACCTCGACCGGTCCGTCTGCTCAGCGAACGGGGGAGCGCTTCGGGTTCGCGACCTGCGGGACCGACGCGAGCGAGGTCTTCGCCGACGACGCGGTCGATCTCGTCTTCGTCACGACCCAGCACGACACCCACGCGACCCTCGCCGAGCAGGCGCTGCGCGCGGACAAGGCTGTCTGGCTCGAGAAGCCGGTCGGGCTCACGATGGAAGAGGTTGATGCGACCCTCCGGGCGGCCGAAGAGAACGATGGCTTCCTGATGGTCGGGTACAACCGCCGCTTCTCCTCTCACGCCCGCGCGGTGCGGGAGGCCTTCGCGAAGCGGAGCGGACCGATGGCGATCCAGTACGTGGTCGCGGCGGGAGCGACGCCGGGCGGGACCTGGCTGACCGACCCGAAGGTCGGCGGTGGCCGCGTGATCGGCGAGGTCTGCCACTTCGTGGACCTGTGCACGTATCTGGTGGGCGCCCCGCCGACGGGGGCCACGGCGAACGCGCTAGGTCGCGATCCGGAGACCGATGACTCGACGGTGATCGTCGTGCGCTACGCGGACGGATCGACGGCGTCGATCTCGTATCTTGCGAACGCGAGTACCGAGCTCCCGAAGGAACGCTGGGAAGTCCACGCAGACGGAAAGAGCGCGATCTGCGACAACTTCCGCGTGACGACCCTGCCCGGCGGCAAGCAGCTCAAGGGGCTGAACCAGGACAAGGGGCAGGCGACGGCGATCAAGGACACCCTCGCCGCGATCCGAAACGGCGAGCCGTCCCCGATCTCCCTCGACGAGATCCGGAGCACGTCGCAGATAACGATCGGGTTGGTGCACTAGCGCGCTGTGCGCTCGCTAGGCGAAGCGCGCGTAGTAGGCGATCATACCGAGTAGTATCAGACCGCCGTAGACGACCGCATTCAGCAGGAAGTGGCTGCCGCGGTGGATGCCGATCGCCGCCAGGATGAGCAGGATCGGAAAGATAGTCTCGCGGTAGCGAACCACGCCGACGTGGGCCGCTCCGATCAGAATCAGGAAAACGAGCGGGAAGATCAGCAGTGGAAGCTTTTTCTGGCGATCGGGCTCGGACAAGACGGCCCATGCGCCCCGAATCATGTGCGGAAAGAAAATAAGGTTCAGCAAATTCGCCCAGGACTGGATGATGGGCGGGAGATCACCGCTGAAATAGGGCGGGTAGGGCATGATCGCGACCAGAAATGTCGCGAGGGGCAGCTTGTAGATCTCGAAGAGGGAGGTCATCCGCGCGAATCGGACGAGTCCTCCAACCTCCGCTAGATCCGCCGAGCCCTCGATCTTGGCCTGAAGCCGTGCCGTACTCTGCTCAAGGCTGATCGTCGTTGCATCCGAAACCAGGAACTCCACGCCGAAGAGCAGGAGGACCATAGGGACGGCAAGTACGGCTGACCGTATCAGTGACTGGGTCGTCGCGATGTAACAGATGAACAGGATACCCAGGAAGGGAAGCACGAACCCGCTACGGAAGTAGAAAAAACCGATCAGTGCGACGAATATGCAGATCGCGGAGAGCGGCCAGCTCCGGTCCAGTCGGATTGTCTTTGCTGCGTGGAGAAACACGAAGGTCGACAGCAGGGCGACGATCGCTTCCTTGCGTTGATTGAGCGTGAAAGTGATCGAGTAGGGTAAGAAGGCGACGAGAAGCGCTGCGATCCGCGCAATCCGAACTTCGCCCGCGTTATCGTTGGAATAAAAATGGCGCGCGACTCGATAGACGTAGAGGAGCGTAAAGCTCGAGATCATGCAGTTCAGTACGCGTATCACGAGGGTGTTGGGACCGACCAGCCAGTAGATGAAGCCGGTCAGGAGCGGATACCCGGGATCGACCGCTTTCCAGGCCCGGGACGTGTACGTGAATCCGTTCTGGAACTCGCTCGAGACCTCCATGCCGTCGAGGTGGTAATTGTACGAATCTTTGTACGCGAAACCGTCGCCGCCCCACCAGATGATCGCGTAGTAGTAGGCAGGCACGAGCGCGACTTTGATCAGGAAGCTCGCGGTGGCTACGGGCAGAAGAAAGCCGCGCTCCTCCGACGGCCGCGGCAAGTAGAAGAGGGCGATCATCGCGAGTCCGAGGAACGCGGTTCCTATGAAGGGAACGAATTCAGGATCGTCGATCACGGGATCGGCTGCTCCGGTCGGGTCGGCGATTTCGGGCGGAGTCGCTCGGATCTACAAAGGTTTGCCATCGAAATGTTCTGGCGCAAGTCTGACGGGTAATCTCTTCGACGCCGCCTCGAGAACTTCTTCGAAACGACGGATCTGCACATCGAGGGAAAAGACTTGCGAGACTGCACGGTGACCCGCTTCGACGAAGCGTGCACGGATATCTGGCTCGGTCGCAACCCTGGTGAGCGCTTCGGCGAGGCCGACGTCGTCGCTGGTGTCGAAGAGGAGTCCATTCGTCCCATCCCGGACGATCTCGGGGACGCCGCCCGCGTCGCTCGCGACGATCACCAGTCCCGCGCGCATGCCTTCGAGGAGTACGAGGCCAAAGGGTTCGGCGTCGGACGCCACGACCAGACAGTCGAAGCTTGGGAGCTGGGCGAGAAGGTCGTTTCGGAAGCCGGCAAACTCAACGGCCTCTTCCAATCCAAGCTCGGCTACCCGCGCTCGCACTCGGTCGTGATATGCCTTGTCCTTCACACTTCCAAAGAAGGTCACCGTCGCTTCTGGCACGTTTTCTCGTAGCCTACCGAGGGCTTCTACGACGAGGTGCTGTCCCTTCCAGTCGAGGAAGTTGGCGGCCTGTACGATCGAGAAGCCGGGTCGCTTTTCGGCCTTTGAGGCCGGCGGCATTGGGTCGATTCCGTTGTAGACGGTGGAGATGCGCGCGGGATCGGCGCCCGCGCGAATCGCTTCCTCCCTCACCGCTCCGGAGTTTGCCGCGACGTGCTCTACGTGTTTCATGCGTTCGGCGTACCGCCGCTGCCAGACGGACCCTTCGCGCTGGTGAACGAGGTTGTGTTCGTGAAAGACGACCGGAACGCCCGCCAGTCGACAGGGCAGGAGCGCGAAGTGCAGCGCGAAGACTGTGTTCACGTGGACGACCTCGACGGGGTAGCGGCGCAGGGTCCGGTGAAGGCCCGCCATCAGAGAAAGCAGCGCCTTGGCCGTCTTCCACAGGCCGGTCAGGCTTAGGCTGGCCTCCATCGGCAGCCGCGGGCCGATCTCAATCGGGATGTCGAGGGCAGAGAAGGCCTCGGGGACACCTGCGAGGTCGCTGCCCGTGAAGATGAACGGTTCGAAGCGCGAACGGTCGAGGCGCACTAGCAGGTCGTAGAGTACGCGCTCCGCGCCCCCGGCTTCGAAGTCGAGGGAATGGGTGACGAAGAGCGCGCGAATCATCGACTTGAGACGGCCTGCGCGGCCTCGAGAGCCGCGACGTAGCCAGTGGCCGAATTCGACCAGGTAAAGTTCTCGAGGCGAGCGAATCCCCGTTCGCGGTAGGTCTCGGCGAGGGCTTTGTCATCTACGATTTGTGCGAGCTTCTCAGCGATATCCGCAGGGTTCTGCGGGTCGCAGTAGACCGCAGCGTTGCCACCGACTTCGGGGTGGCAGGTTGCGTTGGATGCGACTACTGGGAGCCCATTGCTCATCGCTTCGAAGAGCGTCAGACCGAAGGTCTCGAGTCGTGACGTTACGAGATAGGCACGCGCCTGCTGCATGCGCTGGTGGACCTCTTCGAGCGGGCGCGCTCCGAGCAGCTGGACGCGGTCTGCGATTCCATGGCCGTCGATACGCTTTTGCAGGCTGGCGAAGTAGTCCGGGTTCGGGCCTCCCCCCATGATCTCGAGCCGGAGTCCGTCCTCGCGATGCTCGGTGTAGTGAGCCATCGCGTCGATCATCGCTTCGTAGTTCTTGTGGACGTAGGTGCTGCCGACGGCGAGCGCGAAATTTTCACGATTCGAGAGCGGTGCACTCGCCCGCGGGTCTCCGCTTACGAGCTCGACGCCGCTATGGACCACGCGATTCGGAACTGTGTTCATATCCCAGTAGCGTGAGGCCATCTCGATCGACTTGGCCGTCAGAAATATGTTGTCGGCAGATCGCCTCATGGACCAGCCCTGGACGATGCGCTGGGCTCGAACCAGCAGCTCTTCCGAGAGCGGCCGTGGGATTCCTGGCGGTGTGAAGACATTCGGATTCTGCCACACGGCGACCTGGGGAATCGCTGTCCCGAAGCAGAGGTAGCCTCCTAGCTGGAGGATTACGTCAATAGCGTGGGTTTTCGCGAATCCCGGCTGGGCCCTTTGTTCCCATCTCCAGCGTGGAAGACGAGGGATGAGATCGGGGCGATAAACCACCTCTACGTTGCCTGGGTATCCGTGCTCGGCGACTTCATCGAAGCTGCAGACCAGGACGATCTGTAGGTGAGGATGATTGACCGCGATCTCGCGGACGAGTCGCGTCGCAACAGTCACGCCGCCCCCGAGGACCGCGGAAAGCGCGTTCACCAGGACGCGACGCTGAGTTTTGGCCCCGCCGCTCCCAGCCCCTTCCAGTCCGCCATCAACGTGCATATGGCGCCTGCATCCCTCCTGCCGCCGCGTCGCTGCTTCCCGTCGCGGTAACGCGATTCGCGACTCTTCGGCTGACCGAGACGTTCACTGAAGCGTAGCAGTTCGATCGTGACGCCGGCGAGACGAGAGCGCGTTGGCGGCTTCTCAAGCAGGTGTTCGAAAGATCCGATGGTTTAAAGGGTGGCCCTGCGATCGCGTCGAACGATCGGTGTATACTCTGTCCGCTCCTGCCTCCGAGGCCTCATGCGACCCACGCTCACGATCTTCATCGATGGACTTCCCTTCGACCAACTCGAGCAGATGCCCTTCGCCCGTGAGATGGCAAGCCGCGCCCGACTGGTGCCAAGCCTCGGCTACAGCGTGAATTGCCAGACCGAGCTGTTTACTGGTCAGACTCCGGACGAACTCGGCTTCTGGTGCGAATGGAGCGCCGAGCCCGAGACTTCCCCCTTCCGCGCCTTCCGGCCGCTCTTCAAGCTGCTCCAGCCACTCGATCGGTTTTATCCGGCGAAGCGCTTATTTCACAAGGTCGTCGATAAATTCTCACCGGTGTCGTACACGAAGAACATCCCGATTCCGTACCTCGCCGACTTCGACGAAACTGGATTCTCGGTCTTCGATCCGCGCTTCTCGCTTCCGAGTCTGCTCGACGATCCGAATCTCACGAAATTTCTCCATCACGAGTTCCCGCCCGGTCGCGATCGGGATCGAAAGATGACCGAGGCTGTCCTTGGCCATATCAAGAATGCCGACGCGCCCGGCAGCATTCTGCTCACCCTCGTCGAGATCGATCACTGTTCTCACTGGGAGGGCGTCGGATCCGCCCCCTACATGGAACAGCTCGTCGAGAATGACGCGTTCATCCGCGAGCTCACGACGGCTTGGCTCGCGAAGGAGCCTGAGGGCGTCGTCTTCGTCGTGTCAGATCACGGTATGACGAACATCGAACGCACGATCGAAATTGATCTCGAGCGCCAGTTCGGGAAGCCCTCTCGGAATCGTTATCTCTATTTCAGCGAAGCCACGATCTTCCGGATTTGGATTCGCGACGAGTCGCTTCGCCTGCCGATCCAGGACTATCTCGCCGCGATCGCGGATCTCGAATTTCTCGACGAGGACGAGCGTGCCGATCTCGGCTTGACGAATCGCCACTTCGGCGACCTGATCTACCACACGCCGATCGGTGTCCAGATCGTGCCGAGTTATTGGGGACCGAAGCCTTCCGTGGGGATGCATGGTCACCATCCGCGATTTCCCGGGCAGCACGGCATCTGTCTCGCTTCCGACGCCGGTCTCTTCGAAGGCGAGGTCAAGGCTGCGGATTTTCATCGCGTACTCGCTGCCTGCTCGGAAGCCTGAGCCTCCGCGTCCAGGCTTTTCACGCGCGGATCACGCCGAGGAACTCCAGAGTCCGCCGGACCTCGCCGAGCCCGAGCACGATCGCCGCGAACAGGGCGAGGGGGGCGGCGATCGAGAACAGGTGCATTGCGCCTGTGTCGCTCTGGTTGGCGAGGGCGACGTGGCAGGCCATGGCGGTGGCGACGGCGAACAGCGCCGTGCCGAATCGCCGGGCCAGGATCGCGCCCCTAAAATGATCGCGCAGGTGGTAGAGCATGCAGATCAGCGTTGCGAGTTCGCTCAGGACCATCGCGAGGACCGCACCCCAAAGGCCGAGAAGGGGCACGAGCCCGAGGACGAAAACGACCGTCGCGAACAGTCCGATGATCACAGACCGGGCGCGATCGCTCTGGCGGCCAGACGATGTCAGCAGGATCGAAGAGGCCGAGACAGGAAACTTCAGCAGCATGAAAATGGCGCCGAACTGAAGCAGGCTCGAGAGCGAAGCAAAGTCCTGTCCGTATACGATTTGAATCAAGTAGTCGGCGAGCACGAAGAGGCCCGTGGCTGCGGCGCCACCGATCAGGAACACGAAGCCGAGGGCGCCAACCACGATCTCGGCGAACCGTTCGCGATCTTGGCTCGCGTAGATGCGGGAAGCCGTCGGGAGAACCGCCGAACCCGCGATCGCAGCCATCGTGCCCGCGATCAAGAGTAAGCGAGAAACCGAGGTGTACTCGCCCACGAGCTTTTGGGAGGCGATGATCGACAGGATCAGGATGTCGATTTGGGTGAAGGCGAGGATCGTGAGGGAGGTCGTCGCGTAGGGGAGCGCGGCCCGCAGCGTGCCGAAGTGGGGGCGCCAATCCAACCGAAGTCGTATGAACCGTGCCGCCATGGAGGCCGAGAGCGTGGCCTGGGCTATCGAGGCCGCGATCGACGCGAAGCCGATGGAGATCAGCGGTAGCTCCATCCAGAGACAAGTGAGGGAGGTTCCGACGAAGACCAGTCCGTGGACGAGAGTCGCAGCGCCTTCGAGATCCAGTCGTTCCGCCGCTCGGCAAACGGAGTTGAAGAGATAGCTGAATGACATCACGACCTGGCCAAGCGCGACGAGCACTGTGAGATCGCGGACCTCCTGGTCGTAGGGCAGAGTGAGGTAGAGGGTCGCGATCAGCGGAAGTACCGCGAGGCCCGCCACGATCTTCAGTCCGAAAGCCCGGGCGAACTCCTCTTCGAGTTCGTCTGGGGATACCGCTCCCTCACGCACGAGCCGAGGGGAGAGACCCATGTCTACCAGAAACGTGAAGTAGGTGGCGATCGACACTGCAGTCGCGTAAGCCCCGAGGCCTTCCGCGCCGAAGAGACGCGCCAGCGTCCCCTGGAGGACCAGCGCGAGCACACGCGAGAAGAGAGACGCGCCGGTGAAGAGGCCGACGTTCTTCAGGATCAAACGAAGCTGATTGCCCAGACCAAAGCGCGGCAAGGACTTCTCCGAAAGGCGGCGAGCGTATTATCGGCCGTCTCTCTCCGTGGCCGATGGTTCCGGCGAAGGAAAGAGTCCCATGGTCTCAGGGGGGACGGACCAACTCCGGAACGATACGCCGCCTCAAGGATTCCGCACCGGTACTTAAGACTCCACTAATCGTTCCACTTCAGCTCGGATCCGAGTGGCTGCTTCGCCCGGGTAAGAGTCGATCCGACGTGAGATCGTCTCGAGGTTTGCCTTCGGATAGTCGGACCATGCGGTCTTCAATGTATTTTCGAGCTGGTGCGCGCCGTCGATGCGGGGCAACGCGTCGTAGAGCTGACGACCGAGCGTCCCCAGCGTCATTACGGCCTCGTCGACCGGAACGAAGAAGAGCGGGCGGCCCAGTAGGGCGTAAGTGACGGCCAGGGACGTGTGGTCCGAGATCGCGGCATCGGATGCGATCGCGAATCGCGTCCAGTCGTCGTCGGGCGTGATCACATCGAAGCCGTTCGCGCGCGTCGCGAGGAGCCGGTCGCCCCAGGGGTGCTTCTCCGAGTACGGTCCTGTCCAGTGGTTCGGATGGGTCGAGAGGACGAAGCGGTATGTCCCGACAAGACCTTCCGCTGCCTCGATGAGCGTTTCGCCCATTGCCTCCATCATCGACTCGGCGCCCCAGGTCGACATCATGATCACGACGCGATCCTCGGGTGAGAAGCCCAGCTCGGCCCGGACCTCGTCACGCCGGGTCGTCGCGTCGAACATCCGGTCAGCCATCAGGTCACCGACGACGCGGATGCGGCCGGCGAGGGCGGGAAGCTCCGCCTCCACGCGTTCGCGGGTCGCCTCGCTCATTTCCAGGTAGGCGCTGTAGAGCGATTCCCCCTGCTCGTCGAGGACGAAGGGGGCGCCGTATCGATGGTCGGCTCCGTTCGCCTTTTTGCCGCTGTCATAGCTGTGGTGGATGAAGAGCTTCGGGACCGCCGGATGGAAGCGGTGCGGGGCGTGGTGCGCCGAGAAGAGGATCAGGTCCCACCACTGCATCGCCGCGCTCCACACGGGAACGAAGGGGGCTTCGAGGGTGGGGGCGAGGGTGCGGGCCTCAGCGACGCGACCCGGTGCGCTGGTCACGAAGAATACGAGGTCTTCACGGCCCTTGAAGAGGGCCTTCACGCCGCCGAGGTAGCTGGCGGTCATTTCGTTGCTCACGACGAGCAGGACGCGCCGCGGCGAGCGCGACGGCCGAGCGGGACCCATGATCCGCCAGAGCAACCGACGGGCGAATCGAACGATTCGTCGGAGAATCTCGTCCAAAGAGGTCTTTCCTGCGTCCAGCGGTCGTGTCTGGGTTAGTCGCCGAGTCGACAATGGTCGTTGAGGCGTCCCTCGTCGATCAGGCCCTGGTACATGGCAAGGTCCTCGACTGTATCGACCTCGAGCCATCCGCCGTCGATCATGACCGCCCGAACCGGCGAGACATGGTCGACCCAGTGCTGGAGAAAACTCGTCATGTACATGTTCGGCAGGTCTTTGCCGTCGTAGACCCCGTCCGGCTCGAGTGCTTTGTGGACGGCTTCGATCCGTTCAGCGGCGTCAGCGCGGAATAGAATCAGGCCCATGTACTGACCCTCGACCTCGTTATACGAATTCGCCTTTTTGCCGATTTCGACCAGGTTGCCGGCGGCGTCCACCTTCAATGTCTCGGCATCCGAGAGCGGGTCTTCCATCCGCGCCTCCCAGAGTTCCCGCCATCGTGTGTTCACTGCGAGTGACACTTCGGCGTCGCTCTCGAGGAGCGCCTCGATGACCCGTGGTTCGTAGACGATGTCCGCGTAGCTCACGAGCACGTCTTCGCCGCGACGAAGGAGTTCGCGCGCGCACAGGAAGCTCGTGACCATGTTGGTAGAGGCGAACTCAGGGTTGTGGAACGTCGAGTGTCCGAGCCGCTCGATCTGATCCGATCGATAGCCGGTCACCACGTGGATATCCTCCACGCCGCAGGCTCGGAGCGCTTCACATTCACGCTGAAGCATCGATTTGCCCGCCAGTTCGACGAGGCATTTGGGTCGGTCGCTCGTATGCGGCCGAAGCCGATTGCCTTCACCCGCACCTAGAATGATCGCGATCATCGTTTCCTCTCGTGTCCGGTGTGCCTGAGGAGGCGCTGCCGGGAATCGACGTAGCCGGGCACCTCGCGCTCAAGTGCATGCGTCGCAGGCGGGGCGGCAGCTGATGTTCGCCCGTCACGACCGGCGCCTCATTGACCGAAGAGCGCCCCGATCAGTCGGGCATCTCGCGCGTCCATCGGGTCGCGTTCGGGATGCCAGAGGATACCCCACTGCCGAAGCGACTCGTGGGAGACGGCCTCCACCCACTCGCCGTCGGTCGTCGCGGAGACGATCAAGGAATCCGGCAGGCCGGACTTCGGCACGCCGAAGTCGTGGTAGCTATTCACCTCGCGAACATCGCTGAGGGGAAGCGAACCTTCGCCTGTCGGTTGGATCGCGTGCATCGTCGCGACGTGCCCTTCTACCGGGGCGAGCTCGCCGCCGTAGTAGGCGACGAGTCGCTGCATGCCGCGACAGACGCCGAGCAGTGGCAAGTCTCGCGCGGCGCAGGCCTCGATCAGGGCTCCTTCGAGGGCGTCCCTCTCCTTCGCGACGTTCTTCGCGCCGGGCGTCCCTTCGAGATCGTTGCCGCCGGTGAGGATCACGCCGTCGATGCCGAGGTCCGTGAGGAAGGCTTGGGCTCCGCCTGCCACCTCGGGGTAGTTTGGGATGAGGACGATGCGATAGCCGAGTCCGGCGAGCACCGCATACCAGTTCTGATCAAGCGCATCTCGCCGCTCCCGCGCCTCGTCGACGCGCATCGTTAACGCGATCGTCTTCATGCGGGTTCCCGTCTGGCAGGCGCGCGCATCTCGGGCTCAGGAGAGCGGTCGGATCTGGCGCGCTGCACAGTTCAGCTCCACGACCTTCGCCGTTCGGATCTGCTCGTAGATCAATTCGCCGACCCCGGTCACGCCCGGCAGCTCGAACTCGGCCATACGGATGGCCATGTGCGAGTTGGTTCCGCCGTACATCGTGATCAGCCCCGCGATCTCGCGGGAGAAAATCCAGTCGAAGCCGGGGTCCGCGTTGGGGATTACGACGATCTTTCCGCGTAGGTCGACGTTCGGGTCCGAGGTCGCATCGAGGGCAACGACCTCGCCACGGACTTCCTTACGCGTCACGTAGTTGGGAACCGCCTTCGAGTACTGGAAGCATTCGAGATGGGCAGGCTCGAAGATCTGGTCGGGGAGGCAGACCGACTGATGGACGAGGGCTGCGTCGCTCCCTTCCTTCGCCAGTCGTTTGAGCGTCTGCGAGCGGTTCTGGATACCTGCGCGGCGGAGCGCGAAGAGATCGTGGACCGCGATGTGCGAGATCTCTTCTCGGGAAATGAAGTGCTCCGCGCCGAAGTCGGCGAGTGCTTCGAGTCCGGCGGAGAGGTCGCGGGTGAAGATGAACTTGCCGTACTCCCGTCCCTCGATCGCCTGGCGCAGGAACTGCTCGAAGCCCTCGAAGGAGATCTCGAAGCCCGCTTCGTGGAGCGCGGCCTCGATTCGCTCGGGCGTGCCCTCTTCCCAGCAGAAAGAGTCGTTCCCGGCTACCACCGGGTCACGCTCGCACTGGTCAATGATCGGTTGCAGGAACTCGTCGGGGGAGTCGCCATAGCGGCGCGAGTTGACGTCGTAGGTGCCGGGGCGGAGATGCGCGTACTTCGCGACGAACGCGTCGCGGTCGCCGGTGCCCCGGGCGACCGCGGTCGCATCTTCCTGTATGTCTGTGGAGACGGTCCGCAGGGACGCGAGGAAACCCTCGAGCTCGGCGGGGGAAAGCAGGCCCCGGCGCTCCGCGGAACGAAGAAGGATGACCGCGACGAAGCCCGCCCGCGCGAGATGGGCGAAGTGGAGGGCTCCCTTGCGGCGCGCGTTCTCAAGATGGAGATACGCCCGGTCGAGGTCGCTTACGTCCGCCGCGCGGATCTCCTCGAAGCGGGTGTTCACCTCGTCGAGCGCCGCATGGTCCTCGGCGCAGCGCGTGAAGGCGCCGCGAGTGACGTCGCGGAGCGCGAGTCGGATCTCGTCGAGCACGGCGTCCGTGAAGCCTTCGTCTTTCCACTCGCTGAGCGACTCCGCGAGATCGAACGTCCAGCACGTCGAGAGAACGTCGAACTCGACCTTGTCGTGCAGCTCGGGGTGACGAGCGAGCTTCCGGAGCTGCGCCTCGATCAGGCGCTCCGCGAGTGCGTCCGGCAACGAGGCGGGGCAGAACGAGTTGAAGGTCGCGCGGACGTCGATGTACGGGTGGCCCATCACGTCGACGAGGAGGTTGCACGGGCGGACGTCGCGGTATCCGTACTCGGCTCGCTGGGTGGCCCACGTTTCGTCCGTGATGATGTAGCGGTAGGCCGAGAAGGCGAGCTGGCTCGGTTTGGTGCCGATGATCTCCGCGGGGTTCCAATCGGCCATGACCGAGAGCTGCGTGAAGCTCCCGACGAGGTTCGGCGGCGGTGCCTGGTGGCTCTCGAAGAACCGTTTCGCTTCGCGGATGCCGTCGCGGATCGTGTCGTCGTGGAGCGTCAGGCTCTCTCGGGTGATCGCGATCGGTCGGACCTGGAGGATGAAGACGCGATCCTCCTTCGTCACGGCGAACTCGATGTCGAGGGAGTCGTGTCCGACGAGCTGCTCAAGCTCGCTCACGGTCTCCATCACGCGGACGAGATCGGGGGACGTATCGTCGGGCAGGGACGCGCTCCGGTGGAGGAAGAGCGTCGAGAGCTCCTCGCCCTCGCCGGAAGTTACGCTGTCGGTGCTCCCGGTAGAGTCGTCGTAGTTGAGGACGTAGTAGGGGGCGCCCTGGGCGTGGGTCCGCGTCATCACGACGCCGCTCATGCGCACGTCCTCGAGCATTCGCTGGACGAGGATCTGGTTCTCCGGCGTCTCGTCCCCGTACGAGGCGAAGACCTGCTCCATCGCGTTCCGGAGCTCGGCGGGCTTCGCCGGGTCGACGCTGGGAATGCTCAGGTAGGCCCCGGCGGCGGAGTGGGTCCAGCTGTCTTCGGAGAGGGAGCTGCTGCGCACGATGACGGAGACGTCGGGGAACTCGTCGGCGACGCTCGACAGGACGGCGTCCGGCGTCTCGGAGAATTCGCGCTGGGTATATCGTGCGACCTCGAGGATCTGTCCGGTGTTGAGCAGCGGACGGAGGCGCTCGAGAGACTCAGCCTTCGTGCCGAGCACGAAGCGCGCGAGGTCCTGGGGCGCGTTCAGCTCAGCCCATTCGCCTTCGATGTCCAGGGCCGTCGAATGGATCCCGTGCTCCAGGAGGAAGGCGAGCACCTCGGGCATGCCGTCGGCCTCGCCGAAGATCGTCGAGTTGAGCACGTTCTCGAGACGCTTCGCGGTGGATCCCGAGAGTCGGATGAGGCCGGCAAATTCGGCTTCGGCGGTCTCGGTCGAGACGGCCTTGCTGATCGTCTTCACGCCCTCGCCGTCGAGGAGGACCTTCTCGGCGTCGTCGAGCTCGGACTCGGAGCGCCCGTCGTACCGGACCTTCCACTGGCGATCGACGGCGATTACGAGATCGTCTTCGACGGAGTCCATCCGTTCGATCATCTCCTTGCGGAAGACGACGTCGGAGTAACAGATGTAGGTCGCGACCTTCGAGGCGAGGGGAGCGACGGCCAGCGAGCGCGCCGGGCCCGTCCGTTCCCAGTCCGGGTTGTGATGGAACTCGATGCCCTTGTACTGACGCATGATGTCTTGCGCCATGTAGCCCGAGACGAAGTCGATCTCGGCCTCCGGCAGCGCAGCGAAGGCGCTGAGCAGCCAGTCCAGGAGCCGCCCCTCGGTCCCAATGGGCGAGAGGGCCGCGGGGAGCGCGCCGCGGACGTTGCGGCCGGCGCCCAGAATCACGACTCGATAATCGGGGATCTGCATCTTGGGTCTTCTTCAGTGCCACCGGGCGAACGACGTCTGTATCCCTTGGGGGAAATGCGCCCCGATGTCGCGGGGACGCTCCCGAACTCTTCGGAAAACTTAGCTGTTTTCTGTAGTCGCCTGTATCGAGAGGCGATGCGCAGAATCGCTTCTCTCGGGGCGATGGATTTGCGGAAATCGGCCCTCGTGGACCCCGTTCGACCGCGCTTCGTTCGGCCGGATCCGTCTCATGCGGCCTCAGTCGCCTTCGGTCCCGACGGGCCACGTCCGGCGCGTCATCGGGTCGATCAACTGGCAGGTGCCGGGGACCGCGCAGGCCGTCGCGCAGGTCTCGAGCTCGATCTGCGCCTGGCCTCCACGGAGCACGGTCGAGACGCCGGCGGAATTGCATCCCGGGGCCTCGGTTCCGACGATGCTGAACGCGATCGGATAGCCCTCGGCCAGGACGGTCCCGGCGGCATCCCGCCCTTGGATCGTGAGGGCGAGCCGCCCGGCCTCCCGCCGCAGGCTCGCGGTGATCCGCTCCGCCGGGCGCGCGATGGCTCCCCAGACGACGGCTTCGCCGGGGGCGACGGGGCCTTCGCTCGAGAGGGTTCGTCCACCCCGCGCGGTCGCGGGTGTGCCGCTGCGGAGTTCCGTCCAGGCGCGCGGTCCCCAGACCCGTCGTCCGCCCGGGGCGACGTCTTGGCCGAGCTCGACCTGCAATGGCCGCGCGGTCTCGCCGTGGTTGATCGCGTAGACGTGCGCGATCTCCGCATCGGCGCGCACGGCGACGCCGGTCTCATCGTCCTTCGTCGCCAAGCGCGGCGAGATGCCACGGTCGGCCAACGCCTCGGCCCAGGCGCGGCCCGCGCGGTGGGGACTGATTCGTGCCCCGCGGCATCGGGCCAGGGTCGGCAGCGTGTGCAGGCTGCCGGATCCGCCGATCCGGGCGGCAAGGTCGAGCGGGCGGTCTCCCGGCGCGGTTCGGACTAGCGAGCCCGGTTCGACGAAGATCTCGCCGCCGCGACGCGCGAACGCGACCAGCGAGGCCGCGGCCGCTTCCGAGACGATCGGGCTGGCGACGACCGCGAGGGCCCGCGTCTCGGCAGGGAGGCGATCAAGCCGCTCTTCGAGAACGGCGTCCACGTCGCCGAAGCCGAGCTCGAGGGCAGCGTGGGTGTCTTTCAGGCACCGCGCGAGCCCGGCCGCCGTCGCCGGATCCCCGTCGTTGGTCCGCGCGGTCCAGGATTCGAGGAGGGCGACCGGCGCCGCGGTTCGCGGGACTGCGGCCAGCCAAGGCCCGAGCCGGGCGGTCTCCTGGTGGAGGTCCGCAAGGCCGTCGACGAAGCCCCCCTGCGGAATCGCCCAGTAGGCGAGCCCCGTTGCGCCATGGGCGAGCGCGGTCCAGGCGGTCTCGCGCCAGTCCTGGAGCGAAGGGCCGCGGCCCTCCTTCGGCGCGCCCAGCGGTCGCCCCATTGCGTAGACCGCAAGGTGCGGTTTCGGCGACGTCGAGTCGCGAAGGACACCCCATCCGCTGTTCGCCGACCAGCGCACGGACTCGGGGCCGGTCCATCGTCGTGTCGAACCGTATCCGTATCCGGGGCCGAGAATCTCGTCGACCGCTTCGCCGAGCGTCGAGAGGCGATAGACGTAGTCCTTCGGTCGATGCCAATAGGAGCCGGGCCAGTAGGTCGACAGGGGCAGGCCGGGAAAGAGCCGTTGTGCGATCTCGCGAAACGACTGGAACGTCGTGTGGGTTTCGTCGGCGCGAACCTGCTGGGCCGCGAGCCAACCGGGTGCACCGGGCTCGAGCCCGCGCTCGACGCGATGGATGCGCAGAGCACGACCGAGGCCGGGCCCTACGGCGACGCCGTCCTGGAATTCCTCGATGACCTGAACGGCCCGCAAGGGCAGCGAACGCACCGCTTCCCGTCCATCCAGAAGACCCTCGAGGGCCCCGCGGAATGCATCGGAGTGAATGTCCCACCCGACGTCCTTGCCCGACGCGTCTTGCCGGCGCGGCGGTACGTGCTCGGAGCGGAAGCGGCTCTCGGGCGTCGTCGGTCGGAAGCCGTCGTAGTACACGATCCGGAGCCCGGCGTCCGCGATCTCCTGGAGCGCGCGGAGGTCGTCCTTTCGTCTGCGCGCGTGCGCGCCGTAGACGACGCTGGTGAAACCGAGGTCCCGGAGCTTGCGGGCCCATCGGCCTGCCTCGCCGGGCGACCGCGTGAGCGGGTGGGGCTGGTGCCCGATCATGAAGGCGCGAACGTCGAATGCGTCCACGGGGGGCGGCGTGCGTCGCGGAAGCGGCGCCGCGGGCAGGGCCCACGCGAACTCGAAGCCATGGGCGCGGGCGACGATCGATCGGAGCAGGACGTCCCATGCCCTCGACTCGAACCACTCCTCCGCGGGCTCGCCGCCGTCCTTCCGGAATCCGCCTTGCGCTCCCGAGAGGAGCGTCGTCACCCGTCCCCGGCCGACGGCCTGGTCGAGCAGGAAGGGTTTCCTTCCCGCCTGGAGACGGACAGTCGCCGTCGTGACGCGTCCTGCGTGCAGACATTCGACGAAGAGGTCGTCCGAGCCGCCGCCGCGAATGGGGCGGCGCGTTCGCGTCTCGAAGTGCTTCGGATCGCTCGCGGGCGAGAAACCCATCAGCGCTTCGAGGGGGGAGCCGCCGTATTGCTCCAGGCTCGGTGGTCCTCCCACGATCAGCAGATGCCCCCCGGCCCGCACCCAGGCATCCAGAGCGAGATCGAGCCGGGTGCCGTCGGTCGACCGCATGCGCTGGAGGGCGGTGAGGGGGGCGTTCTCGAGGATCACGAGCGGTGCATCGAGGGGCACCTCGCTCGGGAACCCCCAGGCCGGCCACCAATCCCCTTTGCCCTTTGGGCCGATGCGACTGAGGTCGAAGCGACGGATCTCGACGGCCGGATCGAGGCGATCCAGGATCGACTCGATGCGATCGTGATGATCCATCCAGGGGCTGATCAATGGGATCGGTTCCGCCGCCGCGGACCACGCGAGGCCGATCCATGCGAGGAGGGTCCCGAGCGCGGTGCGAGCGCCCATGGAAAGGCCCGCCCGCCTCTTCTCGTCGCCGGCCTCGCGGCAAAGTCCCGCACTCTCGGTCACGTGTTCGCCCCTCTCGGATCGAAGTCGTTCGCGTACCAAGGGCGTCCGCGAAGACCGACTGATGGGACTATACCGGGAGGCCATGGGTTCCACCGGAAACCGCGCGCTGGCTGGGGCGGCGACCTGCGACGCTTGACCGCGCCGTGGGTTCGACCGAGGCTTGGGCCGTGACGCGCACCGCGATCCTCTGTGAACGCTTCGAATACCCCGTCGAACTCCGCTCGGTTCTGGACGCCGTCGTCGATTCGGCGCGGGCGTCGCTCGGCGAGGCCGCGATCATCGTGCTCTCGCCGAGCGTGAGCACCGGCGACTTCCTCTGGCGTCGAACGGAGGCGGGCGTCGAACTCATGTCCGACCTCGACGGCTTCGTTTTCACCGACGCCCCCGCCGGACGGATCGCAGACTTCGAGCAGACGATCGCGCGCCTCGCGAAAGAGCAAGGGGACCCATTCTTCGAGATCGATCTGTCGGTCTCGCGCCGGGCCGCGCTCGCGGCGCTGCCCGAGACCTTCCAGATGGTCGAAACCGGACTCGCCGGATTCGAACTCGTGGGAGACGGGGCGCTCGCGCGCTTCCCGACCCGATTCGATCCGGGCGCGTCGCGTCAAGCGTTGCTCCTGAATCTCTGGAAGCCGCTCGCTTCGGACGAACCCGACGCGCTCGCGCGGAACGTGGCCCGGTCGCTCCTCGACATCCCGCTGATCGCAACCTCCGAGGCAGGACACTGTGTGCCGGGCCATCGCGCTCGGGCCGAGGCGTTTCTCGCCGACCCGCCCGAACCCTTCGCGAACGAGCCGGTGCTCGCCGCGGCCTTGGAGCTCGCGCTGGCTGCGCGAACCGATCCGCCGGGCGATCCAGCCGCCCTCGCGGCGGTCGTGGTCCCGGCGCTGGGCGCGATGCTGTCGCGGCTCGATGGGGGACCTCCGCTGCCTTCGCGCCCGGACGCTTCGCTCGTCCGTCGCTTCGCACGTTGGATCCCGAGGCGGACACCGCGTCGGCTGATGGGAGAGCTGCGAAGCGTGCTTCGTCGCCCGTCCGGGCCCGTTCGGGATCTCCGCTGGTGGGAGCGACGAAAGGAGGCGCTCGGGGCGGCGGTGTGCTGGGGGTTGCTCGTGTCCCGCTTCGGCGGCGAAGCCATCGCGCCGGAGACCCTCGATCTGCTCGCCGCCTTCGCGCGCGAACCGCGGCTCGATCTGGAGTCCCCCGATCTGCTCGAGGCGGCACGAAGACAGTATCGCCGGGGCTTCGTCGAACTCTATCCCTCCCGAGCGTCGTAACGTCCCGTTGAAAATCCGGGCCGAGGGGCGAACCTTGCCTCGCGTCGCGACCTCTGTAGCGCGAGTCCGAACGGCGCAGAAGGGGAACGACCGCATGAGCGTAGACCTGCGCCGCTTCATCCGGACCATTCCGGATCACCCGAAACCCGGAATCCAGTTCCGGGACATCACGACGCTGATCGAGTCGGCGGAGGGCCTTCGCCTCGCCGTCGACGGCTTGGCCGCGCCCCATATGCACGGAGCGGCTTCGAGCGGAATCGAGGTCGTGGTCGGGATCGAGGCCCGCGGATTCATCTTCGGGACGGCCCTCGCCTACGAGCTGGGGACCGGCTTCGTGCCGCTCCGAAAGCCGGGCAAGCTCCCGGGCGAAACGATCGGGCGGGACTTCGAGCTCGAGTACGGGACCGACCGGATCGAGCTGCACGTCGATGCGATCCAGCCAGGTCAGCGCGTCCTGCTCGTGGACGACCTGATCGCGACCGGCGGCACCGCGGAGGCCGCGGTGCTGCTCCTGCGCGAAGTCGGGGCCGAGATCTCGGAGTGCGCCTTCGTCGTGGATCTGCCGGACCTCGGCGGGACGACCCGGCTCCAGAAACTCGGTTGCTCGGTTCGCTCGCTCTGCGCTTTCGCGGGCGAGTGACGGTGCGGGACGCGCTCGTCGGATGCTGATCGGAGGCCAGCCCCATCGCTCGATCTGGCGCGACGCGAAAAGCGGTGCGATCCGGATCATCGACCAGACGCGGCTGCCCCATCGCTTCGAGATCAAGACCCTCGGCGATCTCGAGGCGGCGTGCGAAGCGATCCGGGTGATGCGCGTGCGCGGCGCCCCGCTCATCGGCGCGACCGCCGCCTATGGAATCCATCTGGCCCTCGCGGTCGACGGCTCCGACGGGTCGCTCGACGCGGCCTCGGATGCGCTGATCGCGACGCGGCCGACCGCGGTGAATCTCCGCTGGGCGGTCGAGCGGATGCGCGCCGTCTTGCGCGACGTTCCGGTGGACGCGCGTGCGGCGCGCGCACGAGACGAAGCGGATCGGATCTGCGACGAGGATGCCGACGCCTGCGAGTCGATCGGGACCCATGGGCTCGGTCTCTTCGAGTCCCTGGCGACGGCGCGCGCCGGCGAGCCGCTCCGGATCCTGACCCACTGCAACGCCGGCTGGCTTGCGACAGTCGATTGGGGCACGGCGCTCGCGCCGATCTACAAGGCCCACGCCGCGGGCATCCCGATCCACGTGTGGGTCGACGAGACCCGCCCGCGCAATCAGGGCGCGAGTCTGACCGCCTTCGAGCTCCGGGAGATGGGGATTCCGCACACGGTCGTGGTGGACAACGCCGGCGGCCATTTGATGCAGCGGGGCGAAGTCGACGCCGTGATCGTCGGCAGCGATCGAACCACCGCGAGCGGAGACGTCTGCAACAAGATCGGGACCTACCTGAAGGCCCTGGCGGCGCACGCCCACGATGTTCCCTTCTACGTGGCGCTGCCCTTCTCGACGATCGACTGGTCGATCGAGGACGGCGTTGCGCAGATTCCGATCGAGGAGCGCAGTTCAGAGGAGGTCCGGGAGATCACCGGGCTGACCGCAGAGGGTGAGGTCGCGTCCGTTGCGCTCTTCGACGCAGCGAGCCCGGCTGCGAATCCTGCGTTCGACGTGACGCCGTCACGGTACGTTACCCGGCTCGTGACGGAGCACGGCGTGTGTAGGGCGAGTCGTGCCGGACTGGCGGCGCTTCGGGCGAGCGCGCCGACCTCGGATTGAGCGCTCTACGGATCAGACGCCGTAGTAGTCGCGATACCACTCGACGAAGCGCGCCATCCCATCCTCGAGCGCCACGCTCGGTCGGTAGCCGACCGCTTCCGAGAGGGCCGACACGTCCGCGCACGTCGAGTGCACGTCCCCCGGCTGCATCGGCTGCATGTTCTTGATCGCTTCGCGGCCGGTGCAGCGTTCGATCACCTCGATGTAGTCGAGGAGGTGGACCGGGCGTTCGCAGCCGATGTTGAAGAGGCGCCACGGTGCGCTGCTCCGATCGGCGTCTGGCATGCCGGGGTCGTAGTGCTCCGACGGTTTTGCGGGCTGGTCGTGCACGCGGATCACGCCTTCGACGATGTCGTCGACGTAGGTGAAGTCGCGCTGATGATCGCCGTGGTTGAAGACGTCGATGGGCTCGCCTTCGAGGACACGCTTCACGAAGAGGAAGGGCGACATGTCGGGGCGGCCCCAGGGGCCGTAGACCGTGAAGAAGCGCAGGCCTGTGGTCGGGAACCCGTAGAGGTGGGCGTACGCATGGGCCATCGCCTCGTTCGCCTTCTTCGTCGCCGCATAGAGACTCACCGGATGGTCCACTGCGTCGCGTTCGGAGAAGGGTGTCTTCGTGTTCCCGCCGTAGACCGAGCTGCTCGAGGCGAAGGTCAGATGCCCCGCTTCGACCGCGCGGCAGCCCTCGAGCACGTTCAGGAACCCGGTCAGGTTGGCGTCGGCGTACGCGTTCGGGTGATCGATCGAGTATCGGACTCCGGCCTGCGCGGCGAGATGGATCACGCGCTCGGGGTTCGTGGACACGAAGAGCGCCCGGGTCCGGGCCGTATCCGCGAGGTCGAACTCGTGGTGCTCGTAGCCGGCGTGATCGGAGAAGCGCGCGAGCCGGGCCCGCTTCAAGGCGGGGTCGTAGTAGGCGTTGACGCTATCCACGCCGACGACTTCGTCTCCGCGTGCGAGGAGTCGCTCGGCGACGGCTGCGCCGATGAATCCCGCTGTGCCGGTGACCAGGACCTTCATCGAACCCCATACTCCCCTTCGCGTCACGTCGATGATACACGCCCCGCTGATTCCTTCTTACATCGGGTCGAAGGCCCGCGATCTGAATCGGGTTTCGCACGCCCGATCTCGATGGGCGACTCGGCTATCGTAACGGCTTCGAGGGCCCGAGAGTGTTCGAGGGCCAGGCGTGAGGAAAAGAATGCGAGACACGACGGGCGCACGAGTCCGGCTGCGAGCACTTCGAGGCGGTTGCCTCGTCCTTCCTCTGCTCGCGGCGAGCCTCGTCCTTTCGACGCTCGCCTGTGAGAGCCAGCCGGTACGAACCCTGCGCGGCGGTCGCCTCTACTTGAGCGGGACCGAGGCGCTCGATCGCGGTGATCCGCGCGGAGCGATCGCGCAGCTCGAGGAGGCCGCGATCCTCGTCCCGAACGCGAGCGAGATCCGCAATCACCTGGGCCTTGCCTACTGGTCGGCGGGCGAGGAGGAGAGGGCACGCGCGGCGTTCGAGAAGGCGCTCGATCTCGATTGCGACAACGAAGCGGCGAGGTCGAACCTCGCGCGATTGGCTGCGGAAGGCGCCTCTTCGATCCGGATCGACGCAGGCGATTGAAGACGGCCGGGAGGTCGGAGGTGGCAGTCTCCGACGCGGGGCCGAGAAGATTTCGCCGGGCGTGATACTCTCTCGCCATGGTCCACGAAGTCGAGCTCCAGGCCCTGGCCACCTACCTCGAGAAGAATCATCTCAAGCAGACGAAACAGCGCGAGCTGATTCTCCAGACCTTCCTGGAGGCCAATCGCCACGTGACGAGCGAGGATCTCTATCAGGCGGTCCGCAAGGAGCACTCGAATATCGGGTACACGACCGTGTACCGGACGATGAAGCTGCTCGTCGAGGCGGGGCTCGCGACGGAGAGACACTTCGACGACGGCATCACCCGCTACGAGATCGAGCAGGAGCACCACGATCACCTGGTCTGCGTCCAGTGCGGGAAGATCCAGGAGTTCGAGTGCGAAGAGATCGAGCAACGCCAGAACGAAGTCGCGTCAGAGCACGGCTTCGAGATCCTGCGACACCGTCACGAACTCTATGGGCACTGCTCGTCGTGCCGGGAGAACCGTTAGCGTTCGGCGCCGCGGCCCCGGACTACACCGCGGGTTTCGGGCGGACGAATTGCCCTAGCCGCAGAGCGCTGCGTTCGTCTCGCTCTTCAGCTGGACGCGACCGGAGCGGAGCATGTAGGTCACCGTCGCCAGGACCTCTTCCTCGGTGTCGCTGACTTCGCCGACCGCGTCGACCAGCTCCATCAGGGTGAGGGGCTCGAGCCCGGCGTCCATGGACGGGTCGATCTCGTGGACTGCGAGCTGATGCTCGATGGGGATCACGGTCGCGCTCGCGCGGGTGGTGGGGTGAAGGTCCATCATTCGCTCTCCTGATCGGGGCTGGGCACGAGCCCGTTGCCTGCTTCATCGGCACGGTTGCCGAGGTCGTGAACGGCAACTCGGCAGTGGAATGGGGAAATCACGCTGAGCGCGTTCTCATCGCCGGGGGCCCCTCTTTCTTCTGCGTATTTGCATGTCCCGTGCCGATTGCATTCTCCGAAGGAGGAGTGCAGGGAACGCACTGCGATGCGACGCTCGGGGCGTTCGCGGCCGAGCGGGTATGGGCGGGAATCCGATTCGGTTCAGCCATCCCATGCCCCGAACGGCCCGCTCACGCTCACGGACTCGGCAATCGAAGCTGGAGCGCTTCGGCGATGGCAGTCCGACCGGTGGTTTCCCGACCTTCGAGGTCGGCGATGGTCCGTGCGACCCGCAGCACGCGCCGGGCCCCCCGGGCTGAGAGGCCCAGGCGTTCCACGGCCTCTCCGAGGAGATCGAGGGCCTCCGGCTCAGCGGCGACCTGCTGATCGAGCTCGCGGTCGCGAATCTGCGCATTGCGGGCGACGCCGCGGGCGCGTTGTCGAGCGCGCGCCGCGAGGACGCGGGTGCGCACGAGGGCACTCGTCTCGGTCCCTTTTCGAGGGTCGCGGAGCGCCTCCCAGGCGACCTCGCCGACGCGTACGGAAAGGTCGATCCGGTCGAGGAGCGGCCCGGACAAGCGCCGGCGGTATCGGGCGAGGGCGGCATCGTCGCAGCGGCAATCCCGGTCGGGCGTGCCGTGGAAACCGCAGGGGCAGGGGTTCGCTGCGGCGATGAGTTGGAAGCGCGCGGGCAGTTCGCAGCGCACGTTCGCACGCGCGATGCGCACGACCCCCTGCTCGATCACTTCGCGCAGCGACTCCAGGCAGCGCCGGTCGAACTCCGGGAGTTCATCCAGGAAGAGCACGCCATGATGGGCCAGGGAGACTTCACCGGCGCGGATCGGAGCGCCGCCGCCCAGGAGCCCGGC
>PAQX01000031.1 GCA_002709835.1 Deltaproteobacteria bacterium | reverse complement strand
CCGCGCCTTCACGCGCGCTGAGGGCTTCGACGGCACGGCGGAGACCGCCGGCAAGTGGAAGGCCTACGTCGATCGCGAGAAGGCTCGTTTGGGCGTCACCGACTGATCGTCGGCGTTGCCGAGCGGCGCCGCTCCCCTTGACGCGCCCCTTTCGGGGGCGCGTCTTGCGTTGAGGACTCTGATGCTGGCTTTGCCGGTCGTCGCTGCGCTCGTCTTGCGCTGAGGACTCCGCTTTCGGGTGCGAGGTGTCGGTGTACACGAAGTGTGCAGATTGACGGCGTGGGCCCGCGGGAACGTGAATCGGCGCCTTTCGCCCATTCCGCCCGAGGCGGTTCGGCGGTACTCTCGGACGCGTTCTCGGGTCCGCTCCCCACGGACACCCCCCACGAGCCGAGACCCACGCGCCGACCCCTCGAGCGCGTGAAGCGAACGGAACCCCTCATGAGCGCCACGTCTTCTACTGCTATTGCGGCCGGGACCGACGATCCCCAGCTCCTCGAACAGATCGAGAATACGATCCGCTTCCTCGCCGTCGACGCCGTCGAACGCGCGGGCATCGGACACGTCGGTGCCGCGATGGCGCTCGCCGCGTCCGCCTTCGAGCTCTGGGACAACCACCTTCGCTTCGATCCGAAGGATCCCGAGTGGCCGCTGCGCGATCGCTTCGTGCTGTCCAACGGACACGCATCGATGCTCCAGTACGCGCTGCTCCACCTCTTCGGGTACGACCTGACCCTCGAAGACATCGCGAAATTCCGCCAGCTCGGTTCGCGCACGCCCGGCCATCCCGAGTACGGCGAGACCGCCGGCGTCGAACTGACGACCGGGCCTCTCGGGCAGGGCTTTGCCCACGGCGTCGGCATGGCGCTCGCCGCGAAGATGACGGGCTCGCAGTTCGGGGGGTCCGGAGACGATCGCGACCGCCCCGGTCAGCACTTCGTCTACGGCTTCATCGGCGACGGCTGCCTGATGGAAGGCGTCGCGTCCGAGGCGGCTTCATTCGCGGGCGCCCACGCCCTCGGCAACCTGATCTACGTTTACGACGACAACTCGATCACGATCGATGGTGGAACCGACATCACGTTCTCCGAGAGCGTGCCCGCACGCTTCGAGTCCTACGGCTGGCACGTGATCGATTCGATCGACGGCCAGGACCGCGCCGGCTTCGCGAAGGCCCTCGAAGCGGCCCGCGGCGAGACCGATCGTCCGACGCTGATCGTGCTCAAGACCCTGATCGGTCGTGGCGCGCCGAACTTCGAAGGCCGCAACAAGGCTCATGGGGGGCCGCTCGGCGAGGACGAGACCAAGCTCGCCAAGGAAGGTCTCGGCTGGACGACCGAGGGCGACCTCGTGGTGCCCGACGCGGTGCGCGCCTACTGCAATGAGCGGGCGCAGGTGAAGCGTGCGGCCCGTGAAGCGGCCGACGTGAACCTCGCCGCCTGGCGGGACGCCAACGCGGGCGAAGCGGCGCGCTGGGACACCGCGCGTGGGCGAACGCTGCCTGCGGATCTCGTCGACCAGCTCGTGGAGGGCCTCGACGGAGCGAAGAACGCGACCCGCAAGCACTCCCAGACGGTGCTCGAGCGGCTGGCCGAAATCGTCCCTTTCATGACGGGCGGCTCTGCCGATCTGGCCGGCTCCGCTGCGCCGCCGATCATCAAGAGCGCCGGGATCGTCGGTCCGGGCGCGGGCGAGGGCGTCGACCCCTTCGCCGGCCGGAATATCCACTTCGGCGTGCGGGAGCACGCGATGGGGGCGATCGCGAACGGCATCGGTCTCGACGGCACCTTTCTGCCCTACTGCGGCACGTTCATGATCTTCAGCGACTACATGAGGCCGTCGATCCGCCTGGCCGCGCTGCAGAAGACGCCGACGCTCTTCGTGTTCACCCATGACTCGATCTTCGTCGGCGAAGACGGCCCGACCCATCAGCCGGTCGAGCAGGTCGACTCCCTCCGCGTCATGCCCGACATCACGGTCTTCCGGCCCGCCGACGGCGTCGAAACCGCGATGGCCTACGCCTACTACTTGAAGGGCGTCGCGGGGGAAGGCCCGGGCAAGCCCGGCCCGGTGCTGCTCTCGCTCACCCGCCAGGGCCTGCCCGGTCTCGAGCGCCCCGCGAGCTTCACGCCGGAGGACGTCTGGAAGGGCGCCTACGTAGTCAGCGATCCGGAGGGTAAGACCGACGTCATGTTGCTCGCAACGGGCAGTGAGGTCTCCCTGGCGGTCGAGGCCGCTTCGGAGCTCGCGACCTGCGGCGTTCAGGCGCGGGTCGTTTCGATGCCTTCGGTCGAACTCTTCCTTGAGCAGAGCGAAGCGGACCAGGATGCGGTCCTGCCCGACGACGGCACCCCGATCGTCGCGATCGAAGCCGGTCGCGGCGAGACGCTGCGCCGCTTCGTCGGTCGCCGGGGCCTCGTGATCGGCATGGAGAGTTTCGGGGCCAGCGCGCCCTACGGCGATCTCGCCGAGCACTTCGGCTTCACCGCGAAGAGCGTCGCGGCGCGGGTCAAGGCCGCGGTCTAGTCGCCGGCCTGGCCGGTCGGCGCGGAGCGCCTCTCGACGGGCCCTCAAAGGGCCCGTCGAGCGTTGAGAACTCTCTTTTTTCGACTTCGCCTGTCGGCGCGCGGAGCGCCCCTTCGTGGGGCGCGTCTCGCGTTGAGGACTCGTTTTCGGCTTCGCCTGTCGGCGCGAACGCCGGCTGGCGGAGCCGGCGTTCGCGTCAGTCCTCGATGACGACCGTCTCCATCACGTCGCCCTGGGCGATGGCGTCGACGACGTCCTGGCCTTCGAGAACCTTGCCGAAGACGCCGTGTTTGCCGTCCAGCCACGGGGTTTCGACGTGGGTGATGAAGAACTGGGAGCCGTTGGTGTTCGGGCCGGCGTTGGCCATCGAGAGGACACCGGGCCCGTCGTGCTTGCCGGCGAGGGCGCCCGCTTCGTCGTCGAACTGGTAGCCGGGACCGCCGGTGCCCGTGCCCTGCGGACAGCCGGCCTGGATCATGAAGTCCGCGATCACGCGGTGGAAAGTCAGGCCGTTGTAGAAGCCTTCGCCCGCGAGCTTGATGAAGTTGCCCGTGGTCTCGGGGGCAGCGTCCGTGAAGAGCTCGAGCTTGATGGCGCCCTTGTTCGTGTTGATCGTCGCGGTGGTCATCGGATTCTCCGTGTGTTCGTGATGGCTTTTCCGCGGATTCGGATACGCTCGCGGGGCCGAAAGAGTGGGGCGCGGTCCGCGATGCGCGGACGAGGCCTGCCTTGGCGGCGCGCGGAGTGTAACGCGGCGCCGCACAGGCGGGAGCCGGGGGGACCATGGACATCAAGCGCTATTTCGTCGACCAGCTGAAGGGCGTGTACCAGGAGCGGATCGCGAACGCGGGCCAGGCGGAGTCGAGCGCGGCGGAAGCCGCGGAGCACATCCGGGGCGAGTCCTCGCGGCAAGAGGACGCGAAGGCGGCCGCGATGGAGGGCCGCCTCTCGTCCGGCCATCGTCGCCGGCGGAAGCAGGCCGTGACCGAGATGGAGACCCTGCTCGACTTCGCCGAGAAGGGGATCAAACGCTTTCGGCCGACCGACAAAGTCGGGCTCGGGGCGATGGTCGACGTGCGGATCCAGGACGATGTGGGCGAGGAGGAGCGCACGCTGTTGGTGCTTCCGGTCGGGGCAGGGGAGGAGCTCCCCGGCCCGGGCGGGGATGGCTGGGTGCAGGTCGTGACACCCAGGTCCCCGGTGGGGAAAGCCCTCGTCGGCGCACGAGAGGGGGATTCCTTCGAGGTCGTCGTCGATGGCCGCGACCGCGAGTGGACGGTCGTCGATCTGGGCTGACGCCGGGACATCTCGCGCCCTGGCGGCCCGCTGAGACCGTCAACGGCGTGTCTTCCGGTGCCGCACGCGTCCGACGTGAGCCGTTGCCTGCGTACGCACCCTCGTCTCCTGGGCGCGTGGCTGCCGCGAGGAGGAATGCCGGTATGCTGGCGGTCCGCTGCGCTCCGGAACCCGACGCAGCGAGGAGGAGACGCAGGTGGAGACCGCGAACGAGGTTGCGCCGGCACGGGACTTCGCGAACCGTCGGGCCTTCGTGACCGGCGCGGGATCCGGGATCGGCGAGGGCATCGCGCTCCGTCTCGCGGCGGGGGGGGCCCGCGTCGCGTGCGTCGACCTCGACGGCGCCGAGGCCGGGCGGGTCGCCGGTGTGATCGAGGCCGCCGGTGGGGAAGCCTGTGCGGTGGTCTGCGACGTGGCCGACGGCGCGGGGGTGACCCGCGCGATGGAGGAAGCGACGGCCGCCCTCGGCGGCCTGGACGTGCTCGTGAACAACGCGGGCATCGTGAAGGTTCAGCGCTTCGAAGACACCTCCGTCGCCGACTGGGATCGGACCTTCGCGGTGAACCTGCGCTCTCTCTTTCTCACCTGTCGGGCGGCGTTGCCTCATCTTCGGGTCTCCGAAGCGGCCGCGATCGTGAACATCGCTTCGATCGCCGCGCTCCGATACACGGTGCCCCACGTCGACTACGCCTCGACGAAGGCGGGCGTCGTCTCGTTCACGCGCGACCTCGCGTACGAGCTCGGGGGGGACGGGGTTCGCGTGAACGCTGTCGCGCCGGGGCCGGTCGCCACGGGCATGATGGCGACGATCAGCGACGAAGACGTCGACGAAGCCGGCGCTCGTTTCGTGCTCGGGCGTATGGGGCGTCCTGAGGACGTCGCCGAGGCGGTTGCCTTCCTCGCTTCGCCGCGCGCCTCGTACATCACGGGCGCCACTCTTCCGGTCACCGGCGGCGCTGAGCTCGCCACCCGGCCGCTCCGCCCGGAAGACGCGTGAGCCAGGCGGGCGAAGCCGCTCCGAAAGTCGACCTCGTGATCCCGTCCCTGCGGCACGAGGAGGCCTTCCTCGCCGCCGTCGCCCGGAGCGAGCGACTGCACGGCCGTTTCGTCGAGCCCCCTACGACCAGCGCGCTCTATCGTCTGAACATCGCCCGGCAGCGCGAGTCCCGGTACGAACTCCGGCTCGTGGTCGATCGCGAGAGCGGGGAACTCGCGGGGGTCGTCAACGCGAACGAGATCGTGCGCGGCGCCGCGCAGTCGGCTTTTCTCGGCTACTACGCCTTCGAGCCCTTCGCGGGAACCGGCCGAATGGAGGCGGGGCTCCGGGCGATGCTCCGGGAGGCGTTCAGTCGGCTCGGTCTTCATCGCCTCGAAGCCAACATTCAGCCGGACAACACGCGTTCGATCGCGTTGGTGAAGCGCATCGGCTTTCGGCTCGAGGGCCTCTCCCTCGGCTACCTCGAGATCCGCGGCCAGTGGCGCGACCACGAGCGCTGGGCCCTGACCCGCGAGGAATTCCGCGCTCGACGTTAGGCATCTCCTTCGCTGAGGATGAGGCCCTGTCGACTAACGGTAGTCGTGGGACCGCGGCATCTTCGGCTTTCGGGTGTCCCGCTTCGGTGACGCGGCAGGCCCCGTATCCGGTACGCGGGCCCCGCTCAGGTCGACCGGGGCGATCTCTCGTGCGCGCACGTGGATCACGCCTTCGACCCGCTGGAGCGGTCCCGCGATCTCGAGCAGAGATGCCTGGTGGAGCGGGATGCGGAAGCGCGCCGAGATGTCCGGCGTCAGCACTGCGTTCGAGAGGCCGGTCTCGTCTTCCAGAGTCACGAAGCAGAAGCCCTTTGCGGAGCCGGGGCGCTGGCGCACGATGGCGTGGCCAGCGATCCGGACCCAGGCGCCGTCCGGAGTCTCGCGCAGCCGGGCGGCGGAGAGGACGCCTCGACGTGTCAGGCTCTCGCGCAGGTGTCCCATCAGGTGGACGTCCGTCGTCAGGCCCGCGAGCCGATAATCGGCGAGGGTCTCGTCGAAGGCGTCCATCGGTTCGAGCGGAGACGTCGGGCCCTGCTTCGGGTCGAGGGGGGCGTCGTTCTGCCACCCCGTGCTGCGCGCGATCTCGCGGCCGGCGAAGAGGCTGTTCGGATCGCGTTCGAGGGCCGCGACCTGCCAGAGCGCGTCGCGTCGGTCCCGCGCCGAGCCACGCAGGCGGGCGAGGGCGCCGAGTTCCGCCAGAGCCTCGAGCTCGGGGCGGTCGGGGCCGACCTGGCGTACGAAGTCGCCGAGGTCCTCGAAGCCTCTGGCCTGCCGCGCGGCCACGATCCGCTCCGCGGTCGTCGTCTTGAGTCCGCCCACGGCGTCCAGGCCGATGCGGACGGCGGGGGCGCCCCGGTGTCGATTCCGTGTCGGGCTGCCCTCTTCGAGGTCGGCCCGGGCATTCGAGAAGAGAACGTCGACGGGGCGGATCTCCACGCCGTGACGCTGGGCGTCCTTCACGAGTGTTGCCGCGCTGTAGAAGCCCATGGGCTGGGCGCGTAGGAGCCCGACGAGGAAGGCCGCCGGGGGGTGGCACTTCAAATACGACGAGGCGTAGGCGATCAGCGCGAACGACGCGGAGTGGGACTCGGGAAAGCCATAGAGCGCGAACGAGGAAATGTGGAGGACGATCTGATCTTCGGCTTCGCGGGAGAAGCCCTGGCGACGCATGCCTTCGCGCAGCCGTTTTTCGATCTTGGCCATCCGCTCCGTTGAACGTTTGAAGCCCATCGCGCGGCGAAGCTCTTCCGCTTCACCGCCGGAGAAGCCCGCTGCGACCATCGCGATCCGAAGCAGCTGCTCCTGGAACAAAGGGACGCCCAGGGTTCGCTTCAGGATCGGCTCGAGGGAGGGGTGGGGATACTCGATCGGTTCCCGACCGGCGCGTCGGTCGAGATAGGGGTGGACCATCTGTCCGACGATCGGGCCGGGGCGGATGATCGCGATCTCGACGACCAGGTCGTAGAAGGTCTTCGGCTTGAGTCGTGGGAGCGTTGCCATCTGGGCGCGGCTCTCGATCTGGAACACGCCGACCGTGTCCGCCTTGCGCATCATCGCGTAGGTCTTCGGGTCGTCGGGGGGGAGATGCGCGAGGTCGATCTCGACGTCCTCGTGCTTCTGGATCAGGGGAATCGTCTCTTCGAGGGCAGCGAGCATGCCGAGTCCCAGCAGGTCGATCTTGATGATCCCCATGTCTGCGCAGTCGTCCTTGTCCCACTGGACGATGCGCCGGTCGGCCATGGTGGCGGGCTCGATCGGGACGACCTCGTCGAGGCGCCCGGCGGCGATCACGATCCCGCCGCTGTGCTGGCCGAGATGACGGGGAAGGCCCTGGACCGCACGGACGAGATCGACCCAGTGCTTCACGTCCGGAGAGTCCGGGGCGAGCTTCGCTTCGCGCAGACGGGCGAGGAATTCCTGCTGGACCTCGGCCTGGGGATCCTCGCCGCGGGCTGTGGCGACGGCTTCGTTCGCGCGTCGCTCCCCTGCGCTGCCGCGCGGCATGGCAGGAAAGTCCATGCGGGCGACGAGCTTCGAGAGCCGGCCGATCGCCTCGGGATCCTGTCCGAGAACTTTGCCCATCTCCCGGACCGCCATCTTGATCCGGTAGGTGATCACGTTCGCGGTCATCGCCGCCCCGGCGAGGCCGTATTTCCCGAAGACGTACTGGATCACTTTCTCGCGTTGGTCGCCGGAGGGCAGGTCGATGTCGATGTCCGGCCACTCGCCGCGTTCCTCGGATAGAAAACGTTCGAAGAGGAGGTCCATGCCGACGGGGTCGACGGCGGTGATACCGAGCGCATAACAAACGGCGCTGTTGGCTGCGGAGCCGCGTCCCTGGCAGAGGATCCGGTGGGCACGGGCAAAGGAAGAGATGTCTTCGACGATCAGGAAATAGCCGGCGAGATCGAGCTTCTCGATGATTTCGAGCTCGTGGGCGAGCTGCTTCAGGACCCGGGAGCCGGGACGCGCGCCATAGCGGTTCCGTGCGCCGATCCGGGTCAGCTCGCGCAGGCGGCTCATCTGGGTTTCGCCGGGATCGAGGGGGTAGGCGGGGAAGCGGTAGTCGAGGTCCTCGAGGGTGAACTCGCAGCGCTCCGCGATCGTTCGGGTTCCCTGGATCCAGGCCGGATGATCGCGGAAGCGGCGGGCGATCTCTTCGCGGGTGTGGACGTGGCCCTCGCCGTTGGGCGGGAGGTGACGCCCTGCGGTGTCGAGGGTCCTGCGTTCGCGCAGACAGATCAACGCATCGAGCAGTCGTCGATCCCGGGGCCAGGCGCAGCGCACGTCTCCCGAAGCGACGACCCGGACCCGCCGCGCCTCCGCGAGATCAGCGGCGTAGCGTCCGAGCCGTTCCGTCCTGCGGTCGAGGGAGTGTGAGACGTCTACGGCCAGGCGTTCGCCGAAGGCACGCTTCGCCCGGTCGAGGAGCGCCGGGGTCAGTCGCTCGTCTCCGCGGAGCAGTACGCTCCAGTGCCCCGCCTCCGCTTCGAGTTCGTCCCAGCCGACCCGGACGAGGTTCCGGGCGCGGGTGTCCCGGGCTTCGAGCGCCTTGTTCCGTCGCCCGTGGGCGTGGGTGAGGGTCCGGCAGAGCCTCCGCCAGCCCTCTGGTGATTCGCAGAGCAGGGTGACCCGGTCCGGTTCGGCGAAGGGGTTGTCGGGGCGCCCCTGGCCGACGGAGACCGTGCTCCCGACCAGGGCTCGGAGACCGGCCAGTCGGGCCGCCTTGTGAAAGCGGGGCGCTCCAGAGACCCCGTCCCGGTCCGCGAGGGCGAGGGTCTGGTGCCCCTTCTCCGCAGCAGCTTCGACGAGATCCTCAGGGTCGCTGCAGCCTTCGAGGAAAGAGAAGGCGCTTCGGGTGCGGAGCTCGACATAGTCCTGGGCGAGGTCGGAGGAGTGGGCACGGGGGGAAGCCATGCCTCATTTTCGCCGTACTTTCGTCATTGATCAATCGTCTACTTGGATCATTCTTCAGTCCTCCCGGTGCGAGCCCGCAGCGGGGTTCATTTTTTCGCGCAGCGAGGCCTTTCCGACGATGACGACCGCCCGGCCGGAACGGACCGCACTGATCGTGGACGACGAGGATCAGCTGCTGCGGTTGCAGACCCGGATTCTCGAGAAGGAAGGGGTGCAGGTCCTCGCGGCAAAGGACGCCACCGAGGCCCGTGCACTGTTTTCGGCCCACGAGCTCGAGATCGACCTGCTGGTCCTCGACGTCACGCTGCCCGGCGGTGACGGCGCCGAGCAGCTCCTTCCGGAGTTCGCGGCTCGACGCCCCATCGCCTGTTTCATCGTCGCGAGTGGCGACGAGCCGCCGCAGGCCCTCCGTGTCGAGCTGACCCGGATCGGCGGCCACTTCCTTCGCAAACCCTTCGTCCCGAAAGAGTTGATCCGTCTCCTCCAGGAGACTGCGTCCGTCGCCCACGAGCCGGCCGTCCCGGGCCCTGTCTGATGGCCTCGATCGTGGTCGTCGGAGGGGGACTCGCCGGCCTCGTCTGTGGACAGCGCCTCGTCCGTGCGGGACACGACGTCGAGGTGTTCGAGGCGGCAGACAAGGTCGGGGGGCGACTGCGTCCGATCGAGACCGAGCACGGCATGCTCGAACCCGCGGTCGGGGAAATCGGCTGGGGTGATGCGAATTGCCGGGCCCTGGTTGCCGGCCTCGGCCTCGAGCCGGCCGGGGACGCCTTCCTCAAACGCAAGCACGCCCTCGTGTTGGGCGGCCGGCTTCATCGTCCGCCGCCGCTCCGTCGAAGCGAGTTCCTTTTTCCACGTTCGGCGCCGCGCATGGATCGACCGATCGATGCCGTCTTCCGCAAGCCGCCGCGCTGGCGTGACCGGAAGCCGCTGGTTCGGGCGGTCTGGGACTCGTTCGGGTCGCCGCGGCTCGATGCGCCGGATTCCGTTCGTGCCCTCGACGACACCCAATGGCAGCGCGCCTCCGTTCGCGCGTTCGGAACCCGCTGGGTCACCACTCGGCTCGCTCCTGCGCTCCTCGCGCGCACGGGCGTCGACCTCTCCGCGGAGTCCGCTTCGGTCGTCGTCCCGATGCTTGCGCGGCTGCTCGCCGGCCGGGGCTGCTCGGTCCCGCTTCAGGGCGGGATCGTCGCTCTGGTCGAAGCGCTCGCGGACCCGCTCCGCCTGCGACTCGGAACTCGGGTCGAAACCCTCGAGCCGACCGCGGAGGGCGTTCGGATCAAGTATCGATCCGGCGGCCGAACCGGCGGCGCGCTGGCCGACGCGGCCGTGATCGCGCTCCCCCCGAGCGAGATCCTGCAGATCTGCCCCAAACTCACGCCCGCCGAACGCGGGCACTTCGAGTCGATCGAGCCGCGCCGATCGATCGTGATCCACCGCCGCGTCACTGATTCGGCCTGGCTGCTTCGCGGCCTTGCCGGGGTGACCTTCGTTCCCGGCGAGCTGCCCGAGATGCGCGACCTGCGGATCCTCGGCCCGCCGGCAGAGCCCTACTCTTCGGACCCTTTCTGGATCCGCATCTCCCTCGAGGTCGGCGCCGTCGACGACTATTGGAACCGGTCGGACGCCGAGATCGTTCGTCAGGTCGATGCTTCTTTCCGCGGGTCCTCCCTCGGCGCGCTGCCGGAGGGCCCTTCCCGGGTCGAGCGCCTGCCGGAGATCATTTCGGTCCAGGGGCGCGGCGCGCTGGCGCGGCGCGATCGTTTCGTCGCCCGCACCGAGCGGTCCCCGCGGCTGGTCTTCGCGACGAGCGCGCTCACGACGCCGGATCTCGAGGGCCGCGTGACGATCGGCATGCGCGCAGCGGCCGAGGCGATCTCGTCCCTCGATGCCCCGCTCGTCGAAGGCGGAGACTCTGCGGATACACCGGGCGACGCAGCCTCCCTGGCGAGCTGAGGTGTGGCCGCCGGCGATCCGACGACGCGCTGTATCCTGCACGCCGACATGGATGCCTTCTACGCGTCCGTCGAGCAGCGCGATCGGCCCGAGTTGCGGGGACGTCCGGTCGCCGTCGGGGGCGCGGGGACGAGGGGGGTCGTCGCAGCGGCGAGTTACGAGGCGCGGGAGTACGGCGTGCACTCCGCGATGTCGTCGGTCGAGGCGAAACGACTCTGCCCCGAATTGATCTTCGTGTCGGGGGACATGAAGCGATATGCCGCGGAGTCGCGGCGCATCTTCGAGATCTTTCGATCGTACTCACCGAGCGTCGAGGGGCTCTCGCTCGACGAAGCCTTTCTCGACCTGACGGGAACCCAACGCCTGCTCGGCCCGGCGGCGGAAGTGGGCGAGCGACTGCGTCGCGAGGTTCGTGAGAAGACCGCGCTTCCGATCTCCGTCGGGATCGGACCGATCAAGATGGTCGCCAAGATCGCGAGCGCCGCCGCGAAACCCGACGGATTGTTGGAAGTCCCGCCGGACGCGGTCATGGGCTTCCTCGAACCCCTCTCCGCCCGCAAGATCTGGGGCGTCGGTCCCGTCGCGGGGGAACGCCTGGAGGGCTTCGGGTACCGGACGATCGGAGACCTCGCCCGCGCGGACCCCGCGACCCTCCGGGCTCATCTCGGGGACTGGGGCGAGTCGATCGGACGCCTCGCGCGAGGCGAGGATCTCCGCGAAGTCGAGCCACACCGGGAGGCGGTCTCGCTCTCGGAAGAAAACACCTTCGACCGCGACGTGACCGATCGCGGACGCCTCGAAGCGACGATCCTCACCCACGCCGAGAGCGTCGCGCGGCGGCTTCGACGTCAACAGGTCTTCGCGCGAACCGTCTTCCTCAAGTGGCGCCTTGCCCGCCGCACGAAGGAAGGCCCCCGGGGCTACCCCGCGCGCACACGTCAGCTGACCCTCGCCGAACCGACCGACGACGGAGAGGTCATCGCCCAGGTCGCGAAGTCGCTCCTCGATGACGCGCTCGTCGAACCGGTTCGGCTGCTTGGCGTCGGGGTCTCCGGTCTCGTCGACGAAGGAGGTGGCGCGGCCCAGCTTTCGCTCTTCGACGGGGCCGAGGGGGCGTCGAGCGGGGATCCCCGGTCGATGCAGGCGACGCCGCGCAAGCGGCAGTTGAACCAGGCGCTCGACGCGCTCGCGGACAAGTTTGGCGACGACGTCGTTCGACGGGCGAGTCAGGGGGAAGCGCGCCACGCGACGCTCTCCGGACAGTGGAAGCGGGGGGGCCGCGATACCGATCGGCCTTCGGAAGACGAAGAGGGGCGCGATTGAAAGCGGCTCGCCGTCGTCCGCGATTCCCTCGTCATTCAGCCGATCCCATTCGGCGAGGGAGGGGCGAAGGAGGTGTTCCTATTCCGGGACCCCGTCGCCATAGACGTTGATCGCCCGATTGAAGGGCGCTTTGCGATGGACGTCGTACTCGGATCGGGCGATGGGATCCGGATCCGATAGCAGCGCCCTCGCTTCTTCGGTCAGATGCGCAGCGACTGTCCTCTGCGCGTCGTCGCCGAGGGCGGCCCACTCCCTCCGAAGCTCCTCGAAGCACCACACGCGATAGCGCGAGACCGGGAGTTCGGTGTAGTGGCAGCCCTGGATCGTGCTCTCGAAATTGGAGGCCCCGGCGGCGTAACCCTTCGCGTTGTCGCGGAGCTGGATCATGTGGGTCTCGCATACTTCGCGAAGCAGCGTTCTCAACGGGGCGTCGATCTCGCCGATCAGTGCCGCGTCTTCCGGGTCCGGGCTCGCTTCCCACATTCGCGCGACCCAGGTGAAGAGCTTCGGGGCGCGGCGGCGCATGAGCTCCGCCGGTGTCGGGTCCTGGGCGTAGTGGCGAAGCATCGGGCCGACGAATCCGAAGTCGGCGATCGTGCGTCGGTCGCCGAGCAGGAAGGGGCGCTCGCAGAGGATCGCCTCGAGCTGGTCGTAGGCCGCCAGCGACGTCGCCTCGACGTGGGCCCGCGTGCCTTCGTGGACGCCGTCGCGGATCACGAATCCGCCTCGCTGTCGCTCGACCATGACGGCGCGCAGGTCGTCCCGGGGCGAGGGATTGGTCGGCAGCTGCTCGTCGACGAGATGCCCGCTGGCATGGTCGCGATCGTGGACGAAGCTCCAGCGGTAGTGCATCGCCGGTCGCCATAGCCATTCGTCGGCATGGTCTTCGATCAGGAGCGCGACGAATCGGAGCACTGGATCCTCGGGGTAGATCGAAGGCCGCGAGCCGCCGACGACCTCCTCCTCGAACCAGCGGAGGATCGGCGTCGTATCCGAGGCCCAACGTCCGTCGCCGAGCCGCAGTACCGGACTCTGCACGGCGCCTGCGCCCTTCATGATCTCCGCAGCGTGCGGAGCATGAGGCAGGAGTTCATAGGCCTCTTCGCGATAGCGGAGGTAGGTCTCGAGCTTGCCGGCGTAGTAGGAGATCGAGGAGCCGTAGAGCGTATGCATCGGGGCAGGGTAGCGGCCGGGTCGTCGGAAACGGTTCGGTCTTCGAGCGCGGTGTTCGACACGACACGTCGGGCCCCCTCGTTCCGCCGATCCGTCCGTGGCGGCGTTCAGGGGTCGGGTCTCCTCTCAGTCGTAGAGCCCGTCGACCCGCCAACGCTTCGCCTTCCAGTCGAACGCGAGTCGAAGGACCGTTCCATCACCCAGCTCGACGTCGTAGTGATCGACCGCGAAATGGGCTGCCTCCGACCACCAGTGGCCGGTCGTCCGCCAGGGTCCCGCGGCCTTCACGATCTCCCCCTGTCCAAGNGGGGAGCGGAGATGGGCCGGTCGCCCGTTCACCAGATGGACCTGGGCCCGTACGGNGGGNCGAAGCGCGCGCANCGAGAGACGTGGCCCGCGGNGCATCGGGCCCGAAGGCCGCGCAGGCGTCGTCGCGACTGCNGNCCCTGCCCGGCGGGACCCGCGTTTGCGTTTCGACGGNCTNTGCGCGTTCGGGCGCTTCGGCNTCCGAAAGGGCTTCANNCCGAAGGCATCGGGGCGATGGGTGTCGACGATCTCNGGAGCGCCNACCCGGTCCTCACCGCAGATCGAGGCGAGCTCCGCGAGGGTCTGGTCGAGGTCACTCGGGCTCGGTCCGCGGGGGAGGAAGAGATCGAGCTGTTCGCGGCGCAGGGGCAACGCCTCGCAGAGCAGCGTCAGACCCTCGATGGGGGCCACCGGCGGAGTCCGCTCGACGGTGAGACGAAGCAAGCGGAGAAGGACCTGCTCGTCCTGGGAGGGCGTCGCGACGCCGATGCGCCGACTCTGTCGCGCCCCGTTCTCCAGCTGGAGGCCGAGGCGGAGCTCCGTGCAGCCGAGGCCACGGAGGGCGAGGCGCTCGGTCAGTCGGGACACGAGACCGCGTAGCACGAAGGTGAGTGGCTCGAGGGAGGCGATCGCGGTCTCCAGGTCCTGTCCCTCTTCGAGGGTCGTCGTTCGCGGCTCGGGGATCGGCGGCTCTTCTTCTTCTCCGCGTGCCCGGGCGACGAGCTCGAGGAGCTGCGGGCCGATCCGGGCGGCGAGGTCGCGTCGTGGCAGGCGCAGGAGTTCTCGGATCCGGCGTACGCCGAACCGCGTCAGCGCTTCCGCCGTCCGGTCGTCCGGATCGAGCAGGTCGATCGGGAGCGGCTCCAGAAAGGCGACCTCGCGCTCACGTGGGAGGATCCGGGTCGTCGGGATTTCGGGGCCGGGGTCGAGGCGGCGGTGCATCGCTGCGAGCGACAGATGGCGGGCGGCGAGGCGCGAGACGCCGCGGGTCGAGGCGATCGCGACGAATCCCTCGATGCCGGCGCGCTCTGCCCGGGCGTGGAAGACCGAGGCGAAGCTCGACTCGTTTCCGTGGAGCGCGGTGGTCCCGGTCGCATCGGCGAAGACGACTCCCTCGGAGGCGAAGATCCCCGATCCACGCGGGGCGGCTTCGGCGCGCGGGGCGAGGGAGAGGGCGACATCGAGCAGTGCTTCCCGGGCCGTTCGCTCGAGCACGGGGGAGGCGACGCGGACTTCGATCCCGGGACAGACCGCCCGGGCCTGGGGCAGCGTCTGCCCCGGTCGGACGGCCTGCTTCGCTGCGGCTTCCGCGACGGCAACGACCTCCGCGCGATTGCCGGGGCCGCTGGTGACCACGAGGGGGCGCCCGCGCAGCTCGGGCTCCGCGCGCAGCGCCGCCTGGAGGGGGAGCTCCGGAACGAGGAGGCAGCCGACGCGCACGCCTAAGAGGTCTCCGAGGTGGGCGTCTGCACCTTGCCGGAAGGCGGGGCCGAGGGCGTCGAGAGACCGGCGCGGAGCGCGACCCTCTCTCCCGTCGGCCGGCTGCGGTGGCGCCGCAGGACCGCTTCGGTCTCGATCGATTCGAGCAGGTGGGGCGGTTCGCTCCAGAAGACGCGTCGGGGTCGCATCTCGAGCACGAGCTCCGCACGGGATCCGGTCGAGGGGCGGTCTGCGAGGGCGACGAGGGTGGTTCGCGTTCCTGCGGCGAGTCGGGCGAGGCGCAGCCAGGTCACGTCCTTCGTCGGGACGCTGCCCGGCGGTCGGAAGAGGTCGAAGACGACGAGCTCGAAGCCCTCGGTCCGCATCACTCGTTCGCATGCGCGCAGCGCTTCGTCCTCGTCCCGGGCTCGGACCCAGAGCAGTTGCTCGAGGGGGGGATCGTCCGTGCCTCGGGCGCGAATCGCCTCGAGGGCGGATTCGGGATCGAAAGCGTCGGCGAGGTCGATCCACGCGACGAGCACGCCGCGGGAGAGCGCTTCGGCGACCAGGGCATGGGCGACGGCGGTTCGTCCCGCGCTCGGCGCGGCCGTCGTGCCTTCGGTGGCCTCGGCGGGACCGCAGATCTCCGATAGCCGCCCGATCGGGAAGCCGCCTCCGAGCAGACGATCGAGGGGGCTCACACCGGTTGGCTGCCAGCGCGGCGCATCGACGACCGCACGAGCGGAGCCTTTCTGGATCTGGGAACCCAGGTCGACGAGCAGAGCCTCGAGGGCTTCGCTGCGTCGTCCGGAGAACGTGGTCAGGTCGGGGGGCGCCGTTGCCCTTCCTGCAGTCGGCGTCGGTCGGGCACCGTGCGGGGGAGCTGAGCGCGTTCGGGACCTGGGGGCGTTCCTTTTCCGATTCCGATCACGGGGGGAGCCGTCGGGACCTCTGACCCGTCCGACCGGGGGATCGGAGGGGGCGGGGGGCATGGCACTATTTTCGCCTCGTTTTCGTCTTCGTCAATGGCGAAAAACCAGGAAGTGAACCGGCCTACTCAATCGCCCGCGATCCGGGTCCGCCCGTCCTGGATCGTGACACGGCCCGCGGCGATCAGACGGATCGCCTCCGGAACGAGCTCGCGCTCCTTCGCCTGGACACGGGCGGCGAGGGTGTCCGGGGTGTCGTCGTCGAGGACGTCGACCGTGCCCTGCAGGAGGATCGGGCCCTCGTCGTACTCCTCGCTCGCGTAGTGGACCGTCGCACCGGTCAGCTTCACGCCCTTTTCGAGCACGGCCTCGTGGACGTGATGGCCATAGAAGCCCTTGCCCGAGAATGCAGGAATCAACGCGGGATGCACGTTCAGGCACTTGCCTTCGTAGATGCCCCGCAGCTCGAAGATCGAGAGGAAGCCGAGCAGGCAGACGAGGTCGGGCGAGTAGCGCGCCAGGGCTTCGTGGAGTGCGTCGTTGAACGCGCCGCCGTCGGCGAACTCGCGTCGCGGCGCGGCGATCGCCGGGATGCCGCGGCGCTCCGCGCGCTCGAGTCCGAACGCGTCCTTCTTCGACGACACGACGCAGACGACTTCGGCGGGGAGGCCCGCGTCGATGTGTTCGAAGAGGTTCTCGAGGCTCGTGCCACTGCCGGACAGAAGGACGGCGATGCGCAGGGGGGAGGAGGCGGCCACGAGCTATCCGAAAAGGTTCTTGTGGATCTCGCGCGAGGCGGGAGATCGATTGAGCGTGAAGAGGTGGATACCGGGCACGCCATGATCGATCAGGGCTCGACACTGCGCCGTCGCCCAGCGAACGCCGAGTGCGTAGGTCGCTTCGTCGTCCCCGTCGACCCGGTCGAGCTCCGCTTCGAGCTCCGCGGGGAAGGACGTGTTGTTCACGCCTGCCATGCGGCGAATCCCGGAGACGCTCGCGATCGGCATGATTCCCGGGATGATCGGGCAGTCGATGCCGGCCTCGCGAGCGGCGACTTCGAAGTCGAAGAACTTCTGGTTGTCGAGGAAGAGGTTGCTGATCACGAACTCGCAGCCGGCATCGACCTTGCGCTTCAGGTTGACGAGGTCCGTCGCGAGATCCGGCGCGTCTGGATGGACTTCGGGAGAGCAGGCGCCCCCGATCGTGAAACCGCCGCGCTCGGCGATGAACTCGACGAGTTCGTTCGCGAAGTCGAAGGCCTCCGGCGGGTTCACGAAGTCCGGGTCGTCCTTCGGGGGGTCGCCGCGGAGGGCGAGCACGTTCCGGACGGCGCCGGATTCGAGCTGGTCGAGGATCGCGCCGACCTGTTCGGGCGTGTAGCCGGTGCAAGGGAAGTGGCACATCGTGACGAGGCCGATATCGCGGGTGATCTCGATCGTGAGGTCGACGGTCTTCTCGCGCGTCGTCCCGCCCGCGCCCATCGTGACGGAGACGAAGCCCGGGTCGAGCTGTTTCAGGTCCTCGATCGTCTTGAAGAGGGAGCGGTAGCTGGCATCGGTCTTCGGCGGGAAGAACTCGTAGGAGAGGATCGGGCCGGAAGCGTCGGCGTAGATTTCGGAAATGCCCATGGGGGCAGCGTAGCACCGGACTCCGTGCCCGTTGACGCCCCGCGCTCCAACGGCGAGACTGCGCCGGCTCGCGCCGCCCACGGCGCCCCTGCGAACCCCGCCATTCCCGATCGGAGCCTCGCTCATGTCCGTGCTCGTCACCGGATCCGTCGCCGTCGACCACATCATGGTCTTCGAGGACCATTTCAAGAACCACTTCGTGAGCGACAAGCTCGAGAAGCTGAACGTCGCGTTCCACGTCCCGGAGATGACGAAGAAGTACGGCGGGACCGGCGGGAACATCGCCTACAACCTGGCGCGCCTCGGCGTCGATCCGCTCCTGCTCGCGGCGGTCGGCCCCGATCTCGGCCCCTACGCAGATTGGATGGACCAGAGTGGTGTCCGCCGGGATCACCTGTACGTGATCGAGGACGAGTACTGCTCGGCGTGCTTCATCACGACCGACGCCGGCAACAATCAGCTGATCTCGTTCCATCCCGGCGCGATGGACCGCGCTCACGAGAAGAAGATCTCGGACGTGACCGAGGACTTCTCCGTCGGCATCGTCTCGCCGAACGGGCGCCAGGCGATGATCGAATACGCGCGAGACCTCAAGGCCGCGGGCAAGACCACGGTCATGGACCCGGGGCAGGGCCTGCCGATCCTCGACAAGGACGATCTGATCACCGCCTTCACGGGAGCGGCGGTCTACATCGTGAACGAGTATGAGTGGGAACTCACGCAGGAAAAGACCGGGCTGGACGAGGACGGCGTCGCCGAGAAAGTCGGCGCGCTGATCGTCACCCGCGGCGAGGAAGGGTCGCTGCTTCGCAAGGGCGGCCTCGACTGTGGCCTCGTCGTCGAGAACGACCGGACGGAGATCGCGCCGGTCAAGGCGGAGCAGGCCGTCGACCCGACGGGCTGCGGGGATTCCTATCGAGCCGGGCTGCTCTACGGGATCGCGAACGGTCTCTCGTTGGAGACGGGGACGCGCCTCGGCAGCCTGATGGGGGCCCTCAAGGTCGCGCGGAGTGGGCCACAGGGGATCGAACTCGACCTCGATGGCATCCGCGCCGAGTATCGCAAGGTCTTCGGCGAGGACTTCTGATCGCCGACGCGATGAAGGGGCCGGGATGGCCGAGGACGGATTCGACTTCGTCGTGATCGGAGCCGGGGTGATCGGACTGGCGATCGCCGCGCGTCTCGTATCCGATCGGCGCTCGGTGCTCGTCCTCGAACGCGAAACCGGCATCGCCCGGGGCGTGACCAGCCGGAACAGCGAAGTCATCCACGCGGGGATCTACTACCCGGCCGAGAGCCTGAAGGCTTCGTCCTGCGTCGAGGGGCGCGAAAGGCTCTACGCGTGGTGCGCCTCGCGCCGCGTCGACCATCGGCGCACGGGCAAGCTCATCGTCGCGACCCGGGAATCCGAGGTCGAGACCCTCGAGGACCTGCTCGCGAAGGGCCTTGCCAACGGTGTCGCACGGCTCGACCTGATCGACACCGAAGCGTGTCGGGCGCTCGAGCCGAGCGTGGCGGCGCACGCGGCGATCCACTCGCCGGACACGGGGATCGTCGATGCGCACGGTTTCTGTGCAAGCCTGCTCGCCGAGGCCGAGTCGAAGGGGGCGATCCTGGCACTCGCGAAGCGGGTCGCGGCGATCGAGCGCGGATCCGAGGGATGGCGACTCGAGGTGATCTCGGAAGGTGCGGTGGCCTCCGAGACGATCCGGGCCGAGGTCGTGGTCGATGCAGCCGGCCTCGACGCCGACCGCGTCGCCGCACTCGCCGGAATCGACGTCGACGCTCACGGCCTTCGGCAGCATCCCTGCAAAGGTGACTACTTCGCGCTCGCACCCGGGCACGCGGTCTCGACCTCGCACCTGATCTACCCGGTCCCACAACGGGCGGGGCTCGGGATCCATCTGACCCTCGACCTCGCCGGAAGGCCCCGTTTCGGACCGGATGCGACCTATGTCGCCGCTCGGGACGACTTCGAGGTGGACGCCGCGAAAGCCTCCGTGTTCGCCGAAGCGGCGGCGCGCTATCTGCCGGATCTCGCTGGCGCGACTCTCGTTCCAGACTACGGCGGGATTCGCCCGAAGCTCGCGGGCCCCGGCGAGGCCTTCCGCGACTTCGTCGTGGAAGAGGGCACCCTCTGGGGCGCCCCCGGCTTCATCGGCTGCCTTGGGATCGAGTCCCCTGGCCTCACTTCTTCCCTCGCCCTCGCCGAGCGGGTCGCGGATCTGGTCGGCGCCTAACGCTCGAGCCAGAGCACCGAGCAGGCCATGTTGTCTCCGGCCTTCTGACGTCGGTGGGCGTGCATGGCGGTCTCGACGACCGAACGGCAGGTGTCGACCGCGCGGCGATCTTCGGGCGCGTCCAGGGCGACGTGGTTTACGGCGGCCTGGACCGTCGTCGGCGGATCGGAGACGCCGATCCCTGGCTCCGAAAGGCCGTCTGTCGCGAGCACGACCGCGCGCAAGTCCGCCAGTCTGCGGATCCCGACCCTGGCGTACTTATCGAGTAGCTCGGGGCGTGCTTCTTCGTAGCCGAGGAAGGGCGTGAACTTCCACGACGGATCGCGGCCGCCGAGCTCGATGGCGTAGCCGCCGTCGACGGCGAAGAGGTGGCTGTCGCCGACGGAGAGGTGCAGCAGGAGATCGTCCTCCGGGCGGACGAGCGCGACGACGAAGGTCGTCGGCGCGGGCGGGAGTTGATTGCGCCCGGCGACTTCGAGGATCGCTCGGTTCGCGGCCATGAGCGCGTCGATCGCCTGTGCGCGCCACGCGTCCTCACCCCGGGCCGGCGGGGCGGCGCCGGTCCAGGCCTCGGCGAACCCTTCGAGCAGGATTTCGACGGCGGCTTCCGAGCCGAGTTCCCCGTGATGACCATCCGCGGCGATCGCGAGGCTCCCGCCTTCCCCGAGTGCGTAGGCGACGCAGTCCTCGTTCGGGTCGGTATAGGAGTACGTCTTGCGCGCCCCGCCGCGCGAGAGCGCGACGGCGGCGGAAGGCAGTCCTTCGAGCTCGAGGCGGCCGACCTGCTGGTGATCGCGTCCGCGGAGAAAGGCCGTCTGCATGTTGCTCGCCAGTCCTTTCGAATCGCTCTCGATTGCCTGATGGGGATCGAGAGGCGGGTTGAATCGCCGGGACAGAGGGGCTCCCCTCGATACGACCGAGAGATTACTTGCTATGAACTCGATTGGGATCCATCCTGCCGGGTTGTGCGGATAGGATGGTTTCTGAGGCGTCAGGACCCGCACCCGACAGCGAGGAGGCTCCATTCATGGCGGGCCCGAGCGAATCTGGAATCGAACTCGCCTTCGCGATCGCCCACGAGGTCGGGAATCACCTCGGCGGCATCCGTCTCCAGGCGCACCTGCTCGACGACGAGCTCGACGCGCGGGAGATGGCGCAGGCCTCGGTGTTGATCGACGGTCTGGCCGGCCGGTCGGGGCCGCTGCTCTCGCTCTTGAGGCCGCTTCTTGCCGCCGACTGGAGAGGGGCCGGGGGCGAGAGCTGGGCCGGCGCGCTCGGTCGCGTGGCGCAGCAGATCGAGGACGAAGGGACGCGCGGGGTCCGCTTCGAGGTCGCAGGCGCGCTCGAGACGGAGAGGAAGGCGCCGGACTTCGACTGGGTCCATCCGCTCCTGATCGCGCTGGTCGAATCGACTCTCGCTCACGTTGCGGATCGCGGATCCCAGGCGAGTGTCCGCCTCGAGTTGGTCGAAGACGACGAAGGGGTTCGGCTGGACCTCTTCGACGACGGCGATTCCGAGGACCTCTCGCCCGAAGCGGCGCGCCGCGGGCGACCGCTCGCGGTTGCGATCGCGAGGGATCTCCTCGCTCGGAGCGGGGGCAGCGTCGAAACCGAGGTGGCTGAATCGGGGACGCGCGTCGGTCTCCGCTTCCGTTAGGTCGCGTGCCGAAGCTTCGCCGGGCTCTTCAGCAAGTCGCGTCGTGGCGGGTCAGGCCGCCGCGGAGTCCGCGGTGGCCCTCGCCTTCGGCTTGAGCACGCTTGCCGGGGGCTCGCGGATGTCCCAGATGAGCCCGACGGCCTGACATGCGCGTAGCACGTAGTACGTGACGTCGATCTCCCACCAGAAGAAGCCCTGCCGCGCCGAAGCCATGTAGTGATGGTGGTTGTTGTGCCATCCCTCACCGAGGGTGAGTAGCGCCAGCCAGAGGTTGTTGCGGGAGTCGTCGCCGGTCTCGTAGCGCTGCCTTCCCCAGCGGTGCGCCAACGAGTTGATCGAGTAGGTCGAGTGCCAGAGCAGCACGGTCGAGATGCAGAAGCCCCAGACAAGGCCGGCCAGGCCGTTCACGGCGAAGCAGAAGACGGCGAGCGAGATCGGCACGAGGATGTGCCAGCGGTTCATCCAGACCAGCTCGGGGTAGGCGGCGAAGTCTCGGATGCGATCGAGCTCGGTCTCGTCGAACTCGCCGTCGAAGATCCACTGCTGGTGCGACCACCAGAAGCCCTTGCGGGGCGAGTGGAGGTCGCCCTCCTTATCGGAGTATCGGTGGTGCCGGCGATGGCCGCCGGCCCACCAGAGGGGGCCCTTCTGGACGGCGGCGCAGCCGAGAAGCGCCAGCAGGAATTGAAAGGCGCGGCCCGTCTTGAAGGCCTTGTGCGCAAAGTAGCGGTGGTAGCCGCCGGTGATCCCGAAGAGGCGGGCCCAGAAGAGGGACAGGCAGAGTGCGATGTCGAGGGGGCTCACGCCGGTGTAGAAAGCGAGGAGACAGCCCGCGTGGATCGTCCAGTAGACGATCACCGGGATTGCGCCGAGGCGATGCCACAGGCCTTCGGTCTGGACATCGCCTTCGAGGCGCGAGGGCGCCTGCGTCGCCGCCGGCGCGGCGGGCGATTCGTCGTCGGAAACCAGAGGGGAAGCGATCGCGGATTCGCTCACGGACACTCCTTAAAGGCGCGCCAGGAAGCTACGAATCCCTTCGGCCCGCAGCATGGCGGAGAGGGTGAAAGTTCCGTCAAAACGGGCTTTCCCGAGGCTTTGCGCTAAGTTGCGCGCGCCTCGACCGGGGGGACGAGGCCCACCCCGAAAGACTTCCGCGCGAATCCCAGGGACCCGTCCGACCGACTTCGCTCGAGCCCGGTCCCGACCGCGAAACCTCCGCTCACGACTCGGGCCTCGACCCGGTCGCGCAGGCGGAGCGCTGTGAGATCCATCCATCATGTCCGAGACCGGTGTCCGCCAGGACCTGCGCAACGTCGCGATCATCGCCCACGTCGATCACGGCAAGACGACCCTCGTCGACGGCCTGCTGAAGGCCGGCGGCGCCTTTCGCGAGAATGAAGCCGTCCAGGATCGGGTGATGGACTCCGGTGACCTCGAGAAGGAGCGCGGGATCACGATCCAGTCGAAGAGCACAGCTGTCGACTACAACGGCGTGCGGATCCAGCTCGTCGACACCCCTGGCCACGCCGACTTCGGCGGCGAGGTCGAGCGCGTGCTCGGCATGGCCGATGCCGCGCTGCTCCTCTGCGACGCCTACGAAGGGGTGATGCCACAGACGCGCTTCGTGCTTCGGAAGGCGCTCGACCACGGACTTCGCCCCATCCTGGTCGTGAACAAGATCGACAAGCCGGAAGAGCGCGCCGAGCAGGTGGTCGACGAGGTGTTCGACCTGCTCGTCGAGCTCGGTGCCGACGACACGCAGCTCGAGTTCCCGGTCGTCTACGCCTCGGCGAAGCAGGGCCTCGCCACGACCGAGTATGGCGGGGAGATGAAGGACCTGATGCCCGTCCTCGACACGATCCTCGAGCACGCGCCGCCGCCGAAGGTCGAAGAAGACGCGCCGCTTCAGTTTCAGGCGGTCACGCTCGGTTACGACTCCTTCGTCGGCCGCCTCGTCATCGGCCGCGTCGTTCGCGGAAAGATGAAGCGCGGCGCCCCGGTCGTTCGCGTCGGCGAAGAAGGCGAGAAGGACAATTTTCGGATCACCAAGCTCTTCGGAACCCTCGGAACCGAGCGCGTCGAGATCGAAGAGGCCCGCGCGGGCGACATCGTGATCGTGGCCGGCGTCGACCAGATCCAGGTCGGCGACACCGTCTGCGAGCCGAACCAGATCGACCCGCTCCCGCGGATCGCGATCGACCCGCCGACGATCCGGGTCAGCCTCTCCGTCAACAACTCGCCCTTCGCCGGCCGCGAAGGCAAGTTCGTGACGAGTCGCCAGATCGGTGAGCGCCTCGAACGCGAGGGGATGTCGAACATCTCGGTCGTGATCGAGCGGACCGACAAGCAGGACACGTTCGCGGTCTCCGGTCGCGGCGAACTCCAGCTGGCGGTTCTCGTCGAGACGTTGCGCCGCGAAGGCTTCGAGTTCGCGGTCTCGCGCCCCGAGATCATCGTCCAGGAAGTCGCCGGAAAGCAGTGCGAGCCGGTGGAAGAAGTGGTGGCCGACGTGCCCGAGACCGCGGCCGGTTCGGTGATGGAGAAGCTCGCCCAGCGCAAGGGGCGCATGGATACGATGGAGCATCACGGTGATCGCGTGCAGATGCGCTTCATCGTGCCTTCCCGAGGCCTCTTCGGTTACCGCGGCGAGTTCCTGACGGATACGCGTGGGGAGGGCATCCTCTACCGGACGGTCCAGGGCTTCGAGCCCTATGCCGGCGACCTTCCCGGCCGAAACGTCGGTCCCGTCGTCAGCACCGAGATGGGCAAGACGACGCCCCACGCGATCTTCAAGATCCAGGAGCGAGCGACCCTCTTCGTTCCGCCGGGCGTCGACGTCTACGAAGGTCAGATCGTCGGCGAGAGCCGGCGCGCGGGCGACCTGAACGTGAACATCACGAAGGCCAAGAAGCTCGACAACATGCGCGCCTCTGGCCGCGACGAGAACGTGATCATCACGCCCCACCAGAAGCTCACGATCGAGGAGGCGCTCGGCTGGATCGAGGACGACGAGCTCCTCGAGGTCACGCCGGTGGACCTGCGCCTGCGCAAGAAGGTGCTCTCCCAGAGCTTCCGCAAACGCTGAGGCGGGCACGAGCACGGCGGGTTGCAGACGTGCGACCCCCGCGATTCACTCAGGCTCCGCCCCGGAGCCCCCTTTTGATGACTGCCCTCGAGCTGACTCCCGAAGAACGCAAGCGCTACGAAGAAGACGGCTTCTTCGCGCGTAAGTCCGTGTTCGGGCCCGACGATCTCGAGCGGCTCCGCGCCGCCGCCGAGCGGGTCGCCGCGAACGCGAAGCACGCCGCTGCGGCCAAGTCGGAAGCCGTCGAGCGCGCCGAGGCCTCGACCGAGGACGACTATGCGATCGACGGGAACCGCTACGTGGAGGCCGCGGACGCGACCGTCCAGTACGAGCACACCCAGGGCAGCGAGACGATCCGCGTGATCGAGCCCTTCCATCACCTCGATCCGATCTTCGAGGCATTCGTTGAGGATCCACGCCTCGTGGTCCCGCTCTGCGGTGTGCTCGACGCCGACCGTATCGCGCTCTGGACCGACAAGATCAACCTGAAGCGACCGCGGGAAGGATCCGGCTTCCGGTGGCATCAGGACTCGCCGTACTGGAGTCACGTCTGCTCTCACTGCGACCAGCTCCCGAACGTGATGATCACCCTCGACGACGCCGACCGGGACAACGGGTGCTTTCGCGTGATCCGTGGGAGCCACGCGAAGGGCTTCCTGCCAGGGATCCAGGACGGCTCCGCCCTCGGCCCGCTCTTCACTGATCCTGAAGTCTTCGACGAGAAGGACGAGTGGCTGGCCGAGCTGCCCGCCGGCAGCCTCGTCGTCTTCAGCGCCCACACGGTCCACGGCAGCCAGCCGAACGAGTCCGACCGGGCGCGCCGCGCGATCGTGCTGACCTATCAGCCCGCGGACGAACCGATGTTCAAGCTCGACGGCGTGAAGAACTTCGAGAAGGGCGCCGCGGCATAGACCGCGCCTCCACCGCCTAGCTCCCGTCTGTCTCGCGTCCGTTCAGCGGCTGGACCCCGCGCGTTGCCGCCCTCGAGGACGAGCAGGCGCACGACCTGCTCCGCCGACACCGTCGGGTGGTCCGACAGGATCAGCCACTGGATCCCCTCTTCGTAGGGCGCGGTCGTGAGCGATCCTTCGTACGAGTAGAAGTGCTTGTCCGTGGGGAAGAGCTTCGAGACGTCGAGGTGTCCCTCGAGGTCGACGCGGCCGATGTCCCGCGGCGCGTCCTGGAGGATGCGCTCGACGAAGGGGTTTGCCGGACCGACTCCGAAGAGCAGTCCGAGGACGAGGACGCAGCCCTCACCGTCGTGGTGAACGAGGTGGAGCTCGACCGGGAAGCGACGGTGGGCGATCAGGTGTTCGGACGGTGTGTGGAAGTGGAGCTGCTCAAGCGCGAAGTGGCGGCCATCGAACTCGACCTCGCTGCCCGGGTCGTATTGCATCTCGATCGTGTGATCGCGGTGGATGAGGAGCTTCTCCTGATCCCGATCCGCTTCCCGGGCCCTAGAGGTCCCGGAGAGAGGCCTTCGCGAACTCGGCCTGGAGCTCGCTGTACTCGCGCGCGACCGGGAACTGCGGGAACTCGTCGATCACGTTCTGCGGCGGCCGGAAAAGGATCCCGGCGTCCGCCTCGGAGAGCATCGTCGTGTCGTTGTAGGAGTCACCCGTCGCGATGCAGCGGTACTTGAGAGAGTGGAACGCCTTCACCGACGTGCGCTTCGGGTCGGGCTGGCGGATCAGGTAGTTCGCGATCATCCCGTCCGCGTCGATCTCGAGCTTGTGGCAGAGGATCGTCGGCCAGCCGAGCTTGCGCATGAAGGGCTCGGCGAACTCGTAGAACGTGTCCGAGAGGATCACGACCTGGAAGCGCTCGCGCAGCCAGTCGAGGGCCTCGGCGGCGCCGGGCAGGGGGTCCATCCCGTCGATCACGTCCTGGATGTCCTTGATGCCGAGCTTGTTTTCGCGGAGGATCTCGAGCCGCATCGTCATCAGCTCGTCGTAGTCCGGGATGTCCCGGGTCGTCGCCTTGAGCGCATCGATTCCGGTGCGTTCGGCGAAGTTGATCCAGACTTCGGGGATCAGGACCCCTTCGAGATCGAGGCAGGCGATTTCCATGGGCCGGGTTTTAGCAAGCCGGGGCGGATTCTGCCGTAGAGAGTGCTTGAGAGTCCCCGCAGGCATGCCGATTCGGTACGCTCGGCAGCGCGCCGCCCCGGTCTCGACCTGCCGCCATCAGCCGTGGCAGATCGCCACACGACTCGGCTGGCCCCGGCCGACCGGAGGGAAGCACCCGTGGACCCGATCGAAGCGCTCCTGCTGGGCCTGGCCCAGGGCCTGACGGAGTTCTTTCCCGTCTCGAGTTCGGGCCACCTCGCGATGCTCCAGGCGCTCTTCGGCGGGCGCGAGTCCGGCGGGCTCCTCTTCGAGGTTGGCGTCCATGTGGCGACGCTCTTCGCGATCGCCTTCTTCTACCGGGCGCGGATCGCCGAGCTTCTTCGCGGCTTCGTCGCCCGCGAGCGCGAGACCCTCGAGTACGTGGGCAAGCTGGCGCTCGGGACGGTCCCCGCCGTCGTAATCGGTCTCGGCGCCAAGGACTTCATCGACGAGCAGTTCTCGAACCCGTCGATGGTGGGCGTCCTGCTCCTCACCACCGGCTGCATCGTCATGAGCACCCGCTGGACCGCGGGGAAGGCGACGGCGCCGGTTCCGTCGTGGGGGGCCGCGCTCCTGATCGGCTGCGCACAGGCCTTCGCGATCCTGCCTGGGATCTCGCGCAGCGGATCGACCGTGGCGATGGCGCTCCTGCTCGGCGTGGCGCCGCTGGCCGCGGCGGAGTTCGCTTTCCTGCTCGGGATTATCGCGATCGCTGGCGCGGCGGTGCTGATGATCCCGGACCTCCAGAACGCCGATCTCTCCGCGATGACCGACCTCGCGATCGGAGGCGCCACGGCGCTCGCCTCCGGGCTCGTCGCGATCACGCTCTTCGTCCGGATGCTCGACCGGAGTCTCTTCCACCACTGGGCCTGGTACTGCTGGGGCGTCGGCGGAGCGTTCCTCCTCTGGACGATGAACTAGGCTCGACGGCCTGTTCCGGACCCAGCGCGGGCGCCCCCGGTCGGCGCCGCCGAATCCGGCCCGCCCCGGCCGCCCTGCGTGGGCAAGGGCAGGGCGGGCTCGGGAGTCGGGGGCAGGCGGGTTCGTGACCCGCGACCTCGGAGGCTAGGGCTCGAGAATCGGATGGAGCCGCTGGGCCGGCTGGGTCTCGCGGAGCTTCTTGAGAGCCCGCGCTTCGAGCTGGCGCACGCGTTCGCGGGACAGGCCCAGAGACTGGCCGATCTGCTCGAGGGTGTGCTCTTCTTCGCCGCCGAGGCCGTAGCGGAGTCGGAGGATCAGCTGCTCGCGCGGAGTGAGGCTGCCGATCAGCGAGCCGACGCCCATCCGCATGCGGTCGCCGTCGATGTCGCCGTCGGGGCGGTCCGCGGTCGCGTCGGGAACGAAGTCCTCGAGGCGCTTCTCGGTGCCCGCGACGTTGCTCTCGAGGGAGATCGCTTCACGCGAGAGCCGATCGAGGGCCTCGAGCGAATCCGTGTCGGTGCTCAGCGCCGGAGCGAGCTCTGCCGGGGTGGGTTCGCGACCGAGCTTGCCCGTGAGCTCTGCGCGCACGCGCTGGCTCCGCTGGAGCCGGTCGTGGACGTGGGAGGGGAGGCGGATCGTTCGAGAATGGTTCTGGATCGCGCGGACGAGGGCCTGCCGGATCCACCAGACCGCGTAGGTCGAGAACTTGAAGCCGCGGCGGTGGTCGAACTTCTCGACCGCGCGGATCAGGCCCAGGTTGCCTTCCTGGATCAGGTCGGGGAACGAGAGACCGAGGTTCCGGTAATCCTTGGCGATCGCGACGACGAGCTTCAAGTTGTGCTCGATGAAGCGGTTCTTGACGGTCGACATCTGATCCTGCGCGTCCTGGACGGCATGGGTCAGCTCGAGCATCCGCTTCTTCTCGACGCCCGCTTCCATCTCGAGCTCGGAGAGCTTCTTGGTCCGCTTGCGGGCCCGTCGCATCTCCCGCGTGAGGTCGATCGACTTCTCGCGGAGCTCGTGCAGGACCGCGAGCGAGAGCTGCGCGGAGTGCATCTCCTTCGCGATCTTCACGTCGACCTTCTCGAGCGCGTCGCTGTAGGCGAGGCCCGACTTCTCGATCTTCTTGTCCCGGTCGTTCAGCTGCGTGCGCAGCTTCTTCACCGCCCGCTCGACGCGTGCGGCGATCTCGCCCGTCTCTTCATCGCCGACCGACTCGGAGAGCTTGGCGCCCGTGTGGGACAGTGCGCGGAGCGCGTCCCAGCGAGCGACGACGTGCTTCGCCGAGACCGGGATCGCGTAGAGCGCGTCGCGGAGCGCGGCCGTGGCGGCTTCGAGGTCCTTCGCGAGAACGACCTCTTCTTCGCGCTTCAGTGTGCGGGTTCCACCGATCTCCTGGAAGTAGGATTCCAGCGGGCGCCGCTCGCGACCGGGGTCGAGTTCTTCGGCAGAGACGACGGCCTGCGCGCCCATCGTCGGCTTGGCCTCATCCTTCTTCTTGTCCCCGTCCGTCGCCTCCGCGGCGGCGACGGCCTTCTTTGCCGCCTCCTTCTTCGCGGCCGCCTTCTTGGGCGCTGCCTTCTTCGCAGTCGCCTTGGCCTTCGCAGCCGTGGCCTTGCTCTTGGCCGGCGCCTTCTTGGCCGCGGCCTTCTTTGCGGGGGTCTTCGAAGCGGAAGGGGTGCTCTTCTTCTTGTGGGTTGCCAACGCTGAATCCTCTCAGTCCGCCATTCGGTGTGGCTCACGATGGATGCCACCCGCAGGGGCAGGGTTCGTCGATTTCGTCATCCGGACGGATTCACGGTGCCATTCTGGCAGGAAGTGATCGGTCCGGGTGCATTTTCTACAGGTTCGAATGCGCAAATTGCCTTCGCAGGGCGAGCGAGTGCGCAACTCGGTTGGGAGGTACCCGACTTCAGTCGGGCCCGGCTCGGGAGGATTCCATGCTCGGGGGCTTCGATTCCGCGCGGTCGGTGATGTCGCGCCGGGAGAGCCGAAGACCCGCGAAGAGCACGGTGCTCAGGAGAGCGGGGGCCTGGGAGAAGTTGTAGGTCGGGTCGGTCGGGGGTCGCTCGTCAGGGAACGACACGCCGCTCGGGCCCGTCCAGGAGGGGTTTTCAAGTAGCCTGATAATGATGGAATTACACCTATTTAGCCAGCGATTTTCTGATCTGGATCCGGATTGATTCGTTCGATCGTCGAATTGCGGGGCGCGGCCCTCGCCTTTCAGGGGTCGACCGTGGAGCCAGGCCAGCGTGAGGTCGTAGAGGTCAGTGCGCAGGACCGTCGCGGAGGTGATGGGCAAAGCCCTCATTTGCGGCACGCATCCACCCGCCCTGAACGATTTCCTTTGATTCGATGTGGCTGACCGTGGGGAGAAGTGGCGGAATCGTCGAGGAACCGCGCACCGCGACACTCTAGCCGCGGGCTCGTTGCCCCTGTCGTGCGTCGGCCGGCAGCGAACCGGTAACGGTTCCGCCCGAACCGTCCGTCGGGGGGGCACCTACACGAAATGTCCCCGAAGCGCCTCGTCGTGACATTTCTGCAGCGAGGACGGACGACCTCACTCCTCGCGGCGCCCGGACAGCCCCCGAGGCGAGCCCCCAGAAGAAGAGCGATGCCGCCGAGCGGGGCTTCGAGAGGCAGCTGCGGCGAGGGGCTAGTTGAAAGGCCAGATTCGTGGAATCGCCGTCAGCGCGACTGCCATGCACACCAGGTCGAGGGGGATGCCGATCCGGAGGAAATCGCCGAAGCGGTGGGCGCCCGCGCCGTAGACGATCAGGTGCGTCTGGTAGCTGATGGGGAACGCGAAGGCGCACGCGGAGCCGATCGCGACGGTCATGATGAAGGGCGCGGGATCCACACCCAGCTGGCCAGCGGCGGCGAGGGCGATCGGGAACATGATCGCCACGGCGGCGTTGTGGTGGAGCGTCTCGGCCATCACGAGGCAGAGCACGTAGATCGCTACGAGGGTCGCCATCGGGCCGATCTCGCCGACGAGCTTCACGAGACCCGACGCGACGAACTGGGCCGCGCCCGACTTGTCCATCGCGTTCGCCACGCCGAGACCGCAACCGATCGTGATCAGCACGGACCAGTCGACCGCTTCCCGGGCCTCGGAAGCGGAGATGCAGCGCGTCCCGATCAATGCCGCGACCGCGACGAAGGCCGCGATCGAGATATGGATCCCCGCGAGGCTCACGGCGAGGACCATCGCAGCGAGGATCGCGAGCGCGGTGCCGGCGCGATCGAATGCGGGCGCGGGGGTGCCCGGCAGCTCGCTCGCCAGATAGAAGTCGCGGCTGTGGCGGTGGAGCTCCATGAACTTCGGCGCGCACTGCATGAGCAGCGTGTCGCCGGGGCGCAGCTGGATGTCGCCGATCTTGCCTGCGACGCGCTCGGCGTTGCGATGCACCGCGATCACGACCGCATCGTAGACCGCGCGGAAGTTGCTCTGCTTGACCGTCTGCCCGATCAGCGGAGACGACGCGGAGACGACCGCTTCCACCATCGGGCGATGGCGACCGCCCGGAAGGCTTCTGAGCAGCTCCTCCTTCGCGGCGGGTTCGAGGCCGCGGATGCGCTGGAGGTCGAGGATCGTCGAGACGACCCCCGCGAAGACCAGGATGTCTCCGCTCTGCAGGATCTGGTCGGGCGAGACCGGCGTGATGAGGCGATCGCCGCGGTCGATCTCGACGAGGAAGAGCCCTGGCAGGTTCCGCAGGTTCGCCTCCTCGACGGTCTGGCCGTGGAGCGGGCTGTCTCCGGTCACGCGCATCGCGGCGGTGTATTCGCGGGTCCGGTCGTCGAGCTCTGCGGGCTCGTCCATCCGGTTCGGGAGCAGGGCGGGCGCGACGAAGATGAGGAAGAGGAGCCCGACCCCCGCGATCAGCAGGCCGACCGGGGCGGGCTCGAAGAAGCTCCAGCGTGGCAGTCCTGCTTCTTCGACGAGGCCGACGATCGTGAGGATCGTGCTCGTGCCGATGATCGTGCAGACGCTGCCCAGGATGGACGCGTAGGAAAGCGGGATGAGGAACTTCGTGGCGGGGCGCTGATGGCGCTGAGCCCAGTCGATGACGGTGGGCGTCATCATGGCCACGATCGGTGCGTTATTGAGGAAGCCCGAGAGCGCGGCGACCGGGATCGTCATCCGGGTCAGCGAACGTCGCGTCCCCTGGAAGCGGCCGAGCACCCGGCCGAGGGTCATCTCGAGGGCCCCGGTCTCGCGAAGCGCGGCGGAGACGATGAAGAGGGCGCCGATCGCGGCGACGACCGGATTGGCAAAGCCCGCGAAGGTCTCGATCGGGCTGAGGATCCCGGTGGCCCCGAGGCAGATCAGCGTCGCCATCAATACGAGATCGGGCGCGGCGAGCTCGCGCACCATCGCGGTGAGGGCCAACGCGACGAGCCCGAGCGTGAAGAGGATCTGCCAGTCCATCCGCTCTGCACGATACCGCATGCGCCGGGCGCGAAAGTCCATTCCGGCGGCGAGGGCGGCCGGCGCGGGGATCCGTCAAACTCCCGTCGTCATGACGACCACCCTCAAGACCTTCAGCGAGCGGGAGTTCTATCTCGGCGAGTTCCGGGGACGGACGATCGCGATCGCCTGGCCCGAGACGGAGGCGCCCGTGCAGCAGCCTCTCGCCGGGGTGGTCGAGGTGCTGTCGGCCAACGGGTCCCGGGTCGTCGTACTGAGCCCGGTCGAGCAGGTCTTCTCGCTGGCGGGAGTCGGGGCTCCGGTCGATGGCGCGACGCCGTCCTATGCCCCGGAGCTCTGGCGGGACCTGCGGGATCGGGGGGCGGCCGGGTTGAGGTTGGGGGCGGAGGGCTTCGCCGCTTCGTGCGTCGAGGTCGCCCGCGCGTTGCGCCTGGCGAAGGTCGTGTGGATCCGGTCTGCGCCGCCGGTCGAGCGCAACGCGGGCGAAGGGAGGATGTCGGTCGTCGACCTGGCCCACCTCGAGCCTCTGCTCGACTCGGGCGCCACCGGAGTCGATGGCGGGCCGGTCCCCCGCGCCGACGGAGACGCCCGCGAACTGCTCGGAGCGATCCGCGACCTGATCGAAGGGGGCGTGCCTTCGGTGAACGTGTGCGCGCCGGCGGATCTTGTCCGGGAGCTCTTCACGTACAGCGGGGCGGGGACGTTCTTCACGCGTGATCGTTATGCCGAGGTCCGGCCCCTCGGGATCGACGACTACGACCTCGCCAATGATCTGATCGAACGTGGTGAAGCGGACGGCTTCCTCGCGCCGCGCGATGCTCCGGCGAAGGACGCGGTCCTCGCTCACGGCGTCGGCGTCTTCATCGAGGGGCGCTATCTCGCCGGGATCGGCGCCATCCTGCCGTATCCATCCGACGAGGCCGCGGAGCTTGCCTCGCTCTTCGCGCTCACGCGCTACGTCGGCGAGGGCGCCGGAGGGCAGATCGTCCGGTACGCCATCGAGCGCGCCCGCGATGAAGGACTGGCGTATCTCTTCAGCTGTACGACCTCCGAGAAGGTCGAAGGTTTCTTCGAGCGCCACGGCTTCCTGCGCGTCGAGCCCCAGTCGGTGCCGAGGGCGAAGTGGGACGACTACGACCCGGCGCGTCGTTCGCGGGTGCGCTGCCTCCGATTCGACCTGCGCTAGGCGGTCTCTGTATTCCGCCTCGATGCCCGTCGAAGCGCTCCGGGGATGGCCGAAGCTTCCTCCCGGAGGTCCAGGTCCGGCGCGAGGCCGGAGATCTGGAGCGGCCTGTAAGCCGGGTTCTGTCTCCGCGCCGGGTTGCCCCGGCGCGGGAGAAGGTCATTCCTCTAGGCCGGCCATTGCTGGACGGCTCGAGCACTCTCACCCGGACACCGCACCCGACCGAAGCCGGGCGATCAGGCGGACCGCCCTCGACGATGTCCCTATTCGAGCTTGCTCCGGGAGGGGCTTGCCCCGCCGCCGGTCACCCGGCTGTCGCGCGTGAGCTCTTACCTCACGATTTCACCCTTACCTGTGTCTGGCCTCCTCAAGAAGAAGAGAGCCGGACCATCGGCGGTGTCGTTTCTGCGGCGCTTTCCCTCGGGTCACCCCGGGTCGGCGTTACCGACCTCCCTGTCCTGTGGAGCCCGGACTTTCCTCCCGTGAACCTTAGATGGCGCACCGGCGACCTTCCGGCCGCCTTCGGCGGGCGGCCGCATCCTATCGCGGGGCGCGGCCCGGGTCACCCATGGCCGTGCTGCTCGATCGACGCGGTGTTGTGAGGCGCGTCACGGTAGATTCGCCTCCCGGGTGAGCAGATTTCGTGCAGGTTCGAGACCGCCGTCGTTTGGAACGAATTGGGGCGGCACCGATTTCTTCCGTTGGGACACTATCGATGCGGGGATCGCGGTTCCGGCTTCGCCGGGCCCGTGCTCCGGGCGCGTGCGCCCGAGCGGGATCCCGGAGAAAGACAATTGGACCGACTCCGACCGCTCTTCTTGCTGCTCTCGTTGATCCTCGCGGCGTCGACCGCGCAGGCGGGGTCGTACGTGCAGCTCGGAGGCGCGGTCGTCGACCCGATCCTCTTCACCGCGGCCCAGGGCGGGGGCATCCACCCCTTCGCCGGCGCGCTGACAATCGGGGTCGATGCGAGCGGAGCGGATCTGTCCGGCGCATCGCTCCCCGCGGCGCATCTCGCCCTCGCGAACCTCGACGGCGTCGACGTGTCCAATGCAGATCTCACGGGCGCCGACCTGAACGGTGCGAGCCTCGTCGGGGCGAACGTGGGCGGGGCGGACCTGGCCGGCGTGATCCTGACGAGCGCCGCGCCGCTGAATCTGGTCGGCGTGCCCCTCGCGGTTCCAGCGGGTTATCTGCTGGTCAACGGAAACCTCGTCGGACCGGGCGTTCGGTTGATGGGGGCCGACCTCACCGGGGCGAGCCTGTCGGGCGTCGATCTCTCGGGCGCCGACCTCACCGGCGCGATCCTGACCGGCGCCGACCTCTCCGGCGCGGATCTCTCGAGCACGCTGTTGGTCGGGTCTCATTTCGTCGGGGTGGACTTGTCCGGTGCGGATCTCACGGGGGCGAACCTCGCGAATGCGAACCTGGCCGGGGCCGACCTCTCGAACGCCCAGTTTTCCGGGGCCGATGCGAGAGGTGCGTCGTTCGCTGGCGTGACGATCATCGGCGCAGACCTCACCGGCGTGACGTTGCTCTCGGTGGCGTCGAGTAACCTGATCGGTGCCCCGCTCGCGCTGCCCACCGGCTACACCTTGATCGATTCCCGCTTCATCGGCGCGGGTGTCCTCGCGAATGGTGCCGACCTCTCGGGCGCGAACCTCGCCGGTTTCGACCTCTCCGGGGCAGTCTTCAGCGGCGGGAATTTCGCCGGCGCGGATCTCTCGGGGGCGAACCTGACTGGGACGATCGTGTCGAGCGTGGACCTGACCGGCGTGACGCTCGCGGGCGCCGACCTGAACGGGGCCTCGCTCAGCAGCTCGGACCTCACGAACGCCGATGCGACTGATGCCCTCCTCGTGAACGCGAACCTGAGCAACGCCACCCTCGTCGCGACGACGATCGCCAGCGCGGACCTCACGGGCGCGCAGCTGACCGGCGTCTTCTCGAGCGGACTGATCGGAACGCCTCGTGCGACTGCGGCGGGCTACGCGCTCATCAACGGGCGATTCGTCGGGGCCGGGGTTCGCATCGAAGGCGCGGACCTCACGGGAGCGAACCTGGCGGGCTTGGACCTCTCCGGCGCGCTGCTCACGGGGAGCGACCTGTCGGGGGCGGACCTTGCCGGAGCCGATCTCTCAGGCGCGATCGTGTCGAACGCGGACCTTTCCGGCGCGAACCTCGCCGGGGCCGATCTGACCGCGGCTTCGCTCAGTGGCGCGACGCTGTCGAATGCGGGCTTGACGAACGCGGTCCTGACGAACATGAATCTCGCGAACGCGGTGCTGGCCGGGACGACGATCGCCGGCGCGGACTTCAGCGGAGTTCAGTTCTCGGGCACCGCGTCGAGTGCACTCGTCGGGGTCCCGCTCGCGCTGCCCGTCGGCTACCTCGTGGTCAACGGATCGCTGCTCGGACCGGGAGTCGTGGCGGCGGGGGCCGACCTGTCGGGCGCGAACCTCGCCGGCCTCGACCTGGCGGGGGCGGATCTGAACGACTCGATCGCGCTGGGCACCGACTTCACGGGTATGAACCTGTCTGGCGCCGTTCTGACGGGCTCCGACCTGACGGGCGCGAGTTTCGCGAATGCGGATCTCAGCGGGGCGTTGCTCGTGCTCACCGACCTGACCAACGCGGACTTGACCTCCGCGGTCCTCGTAGGCGCGGATCTGGTCGGCTCGAATCTCACGCTGGCGAATCTCAGCGGGGCTGACTTCACGAACGCGAACCTTCTGGCAACACAGTCGGGCGGTCTGGTCGGCCAACCGTCCGCGTTGGCCGCCGACTATTCGCTGATCAACGGCCGGATCGTGGGGCCAGGCGTCCAGACTCCCTTCGCCGATCTCACCGGCGCGGATCTCTCGGGTTTCGACCTTTCGGGCGCCGATCTCTCCGACGCCGTGTTGACGGGCGCCGATCTGAGCGGAGCGAACCTGACCGGAGCGTTCCTCGTCGGCGCCCCGATTGCGGGGGCGATCTTCGATGGGGCGAGCCTGAACAACGTGGTCGGGCTGCCGCAGACGACGGGCTCGGCCTTCTACGACGAGGCGACGGACTTCGGGACGACGGGCTTCGATCCGGTTGCCGCTGGCTGGACGCTGTCTCCGAGTGGGGCGCCGGTTCCGCTCGCAGGGCCCTGGGGTCTCGTGGCCCTCGCCCTGGCGGGAGTCGGGGCCGCCCGGCGCCAGCTTCCGAAGCCGGCAGCGCCGCGCTGACTCCGAGCCCGGCCTGACTCTGGGTTTTCTGTGGCAAGCGATTAGAGTATCCATTAGAAACTCTTTGCGATGCCCGAAATCCTCCCCGAACAGAGCGCTCGCCCCGCCGAAGCGAGTGGTGCGTCCCGGCGCAGCGAGATTCTGCGGCCGAACCAGATCTTCGATCCGGTGGCCCGCGCCCTCGACGTGCTCGGAGACCGCTGGACCCTGGTCCTCGTCCGGCAGCTCCTCGGCGGGCCGAAAGGCTTCCAGGAACTCCGCGTCCGGACGGGGATCGCGCCGAAGGTGCTCTCGAGCCGACTTCGCCAGCTGCGCTCCGACGGCTTCGTCGACACCGAGGAGCAGGGCAGCCGCTCCCTCTACCGCGCGACCGAGAAGGGCGAGGCGTTGGCCCCGATTCTCTCGTCGATCGCACGCTGGTGGGTGCGTGAGGGCATCGCCGTCCGGGACGTCGACGCCACCCAGTTCACCGACACCTCCGCGCTCTCCGTCCTCGAGGCGTTGCCCAATCTGCTTCGGGAGGACCGCGCGAAGGGGGCCCACGCGATCTTCGAGATCCGCCTGACCGGCGAGGGCGGTGGCGTATGGACGGTCGAGATCGAGAACGGTGTCTGCTCCGTCCGCGAGGACTTCGCCGCCGGTGCCGACGTTCGGTACACGGCGAGTGCTCGCGACTGGTGNGCCGTCGCNATCGGCGTGCTCGATGCGAAGGAAGCCGTGAAACAGGGGCTGCTCCACAAGGAGGGCGGGCCCCAGGCGATGGANGAGTTCTTCTTTCAGGTCGCGCGTCCCGANAGCGTCTCGACCGATTGATCNTGCGCCCGTGCTNCGGGCGNCCCCAAAGACCCANCCACACGGGCCGACCCATTCNGGGCGGCCACNACAAGGAGANTCCACCGTGATCTCATTTGGAATGTCCGAAGAGCAGGAGCTCGTGCGCGATGCNATGCGCGAGTTCGCGGCCGAGGCGATGCGACCGATCGCCCGTGATGCCGACGAGGCGGCGGAAGTCCCCGCCGACTTCCTCGAGACGGCCTGGACCCTGGGCCTCACGAGCACCCAGATCCCGGAGCAGTTCGGTGGCGCCGGCGAAGAGCGCTCGCTGGTCACGAATGCGATCCTGCTCGAGGAGCTTGCCCACGGCGACGCCGCGCTGGCGATGGCCGCCCTCGCTCCTTCCGTCTTCGCGAACGCGATCCTCGACCACGGCACCGACGAACAGAAGGCTGCGTTTCTGCCGCTCTTCTGCGGCGAGTCCTACGCCACGGGCGCCGTCGCGCTGACCGAGGTGGGGCCGCTCTCCGATGTGTCCCAGCCGCGGACGGAGGCCGAACAGAAGGGAGAGAACTTCATCCTCTCCGGCCGCAAGGTGTTCGTCGCGATGGGTGACCGCGCCAGTCACTTCCTCGTGACGGCGCGCCTCGGTGATGACCTGGCCGCTTTCATCGTCCCGCGCGACGCCGCCGGCCTCACGGTCACCGGCATCGAGCGGAAGATGGGCCTGCACGCGCTGCCGACGACCGGTCTCGAGCTCGAGCGGGTCGAGGTCGGACAGGACGCGCTCCTCGGCGGAACCGAGGGCGCCGACGTCCAGGCGATCCTCAACGCGTCGCGCATCGGCCTCGCGGCGGTCATGCTCGGCATGTCTCGCGCGGTCCTCGAGTTCTGCGTGCCCTACACCAAGGACCGCGTCGCGTTCGACGAGCCGATCTCCAAAAAACAGTCGATCGCCTTCCGCCTCTCCGAGATGCACATCGAGCAGCACGCGCTGCGCCAGCTCGTCTGGCAGGGGGCGAGTCTCCTCGACCATGGGGAGGACGCGACGAAGGCGGCCTGGCAGGCGCGAAGCTATGCGGCCGAGAAGAGCATGTGGATCGCCGACAACGGCGTCCAGATCCTCGGCGGCCACGGCTTCATTCGCGAGCATCCCGTCGAGATGTGGTTCCGCAACGCGCGAACCCTCGGCGTGATGGAAGGCTTGGTCTCGCTTTGATTCCGTCGGCGCTGCGCGTCTCTCGACGCGCCCCTTCCCGGGGCACGTCCCGCGCTGAAGGCGCTGGCCTGAACACGAAACGGATCGCGGCGGCTTCGTCGCGATGGAGAACACAATGATCGATTTTCGACTGACTGAAACGGACGAGGCGCATCTCGCGCGGACTTTTGCCGAGGGCGAGATCATTCGTCGCTACGCGCGGGAAGTGGACGAGAACGAGGCAGAGATGCCGCCGGACGTGCTGCCCGAGGCGGACGAGTTCTACGCGAACGCGCCGGCGCTCCCGGACGTGGGCCCAGAAGACACCCAGGGGCCAGTGATGATGCTGCTGCAGATCATGGCCGGGAACTGGGGCGACTACTCGGTGCGTCTGCGCCGTCGCGGAAGCGGCGGCCTCGGCAACGCGGCGCTGTCGGCGGCCGGCAACGACGAGCAGAAGGCGAAGTGGGGCAACATGCTCCTGTCGATGGCAATCACCGAGCCCGGTTGCGGATCCGATCCGTCCCGCGTCTCCACCACCGCGGTGCTCGATGAAGACACCAACGAGTGGGTGATCAACGGCGAGAAGATCTTCGTGACGACGGGCATCCGCGCCGACGGCGTGGTCATCTGGGCGACGATCGACAAGAGCGCGGGTCGCGCGGGCATCAAGTCTTTTCTCGTCGAGAAGGGCACCCCGGGCTTCAACGTCCCCCACAAGGAGAAGAAGCTCGGCATTCGCGCCGACGACACGGCGGCCTACGTCTTCAGCGACTGCCGGATTCCTCGAGAGAACCTGCTGGGTCTCGACGAGACGATCCCGAAGGCCAGCTCGGGCGGCTTTCGTGGCGTGATGAAGACCTTCAACATGACGCGACCGGCGACGGCGGCGATGGGCCTCGGCTGTGCCTGGGCGGCGATCGACCTCACGCGCGAAGCGCTCGAGGAAGCCGGTGTCGTGCTCGACTACACGGCGGGCCCGGGTGGGCTCGGTCGCCTCTCCGCGGCAGCGGAGAAGTTCATGCGGCTCGAGGCGCTCTTCGAGGCCTCGAAGCTCGCGACGCTTCAGTGCGGTTGGATGGCCGGGAAGGGCCTCCCCAACAACATGGAGTCGTCGATCTGCAAGGCGCACGCGGGTGGCGCGGTTCGGCAGATCACCCAGGGCTGCATCGAGCTTCTGGGCTCGATCGGCGCCTCGCGTGAGCTTCTCCTCGAGAAGTGGATGCGCGACAGCCGGATCACGGACATCTACGAGGGCACGGGCGAGATCCAACGCCTGATCATCGCGCGAGGTCTCCTCGACTACACGCGAGAGGACCTCAAGTAGAGTCGTCATCCTCCTGACGGAAATCGCGTCGGAGGCGCTCGGCTGCGCGGGCATGCAAAGGCCCCGTCCTTTCGGACGGGGCCTTTTCATTTCGAGCGTGGTGCGGATCGCCTGGGATGTGAATCCGGCGTTCTCGTCTTGCGCCATTGGCGAAGCGGCCGGGGGGCGCGCGCTTTGGTTTCGAGGTTTCTTCGGTGGGGCTTTTCCCGGAGCCGTCTCGGGGATTCCCTTGATTTCGATGCGGCGGGTCAAGGGTCTTCTCAAGCCGCTCGATTCCAGAATCGATAGGAAGAGCACGCGCAATGCATCGGAAGACGTCGCGCGCAGAACGCCCTCGGACCGGAATCCCCAAGCCCATGATTTCCCTGGTGAACCTAGAGCTGCGGACCTTCGTGCTGCTCAACACGGCCTTCAGCCGACTCGGTTGGTCGAGGGCCTGGCAGCGCGCTTCTTCGCGGTTCGTCTTCGACTCGAAGCGCCTTGCGCGGGCGGCTTCGTCCGAGAAGAAGCTCTTTCAGATCGTTGGTGTGGCGCGCTCCGGAACGACCCTGCTCTGTCGGAGCGTCGATCTCCACCCGGATCTCGTCTGCTTCAACGAACCTTTCAGCGACTTCTATCGCCATAACGGGTTCTCGCGTTTCGCGGACCGGTCGCGATTCCATTCGGTCCCCGCGAGCGCGCTCGAGCGACTCGCGAAGGATTCTTCTCGCGGGCTGGTCGGTTTCAAGGAGACGTTCCGCGATCGCGCCGGCGTCGGACACGCACTGGTGTCCAAGGATTTCGTCGAGTCGAACGAGCGACTCGGCGCGTGCAAGACGATCGCGGTCTTGCGGGACCCGCGCGACGTCTGGTGCTCGCTCCTCGACAACAACGCGCGCCTGGGCTCTCCGCGGATCCCGCTCACTCGGAATTTTACGAACACCTGGACGGGCATGGCGCGATGGGCACGAAGCCGGGATCTCTTCGTCGTGCGGTACGAGGACCTGGTCACCGATCACGAAGCCGAGATCCGGCGCGTCGTCGATCATCTGGGCGTTGGCTTCGACCCCAGGATGCTCGACCGGAGTGCGGATCTGAATGACGCGACGGTGGGCGACGTTCCCGTCAGCGGGGACCCGGTCGCCCTGAGCACGAAGCCCGTGGACACCGCCTCCGTCAGTCGTTTTCAGTACGACCTCGATCCGCCCGAGCGCGACTTCATCGAGGCGGAATGCGGCGCGTTGATGAGGGGGTTCGGCTACCCGCTCTGATCGGGCGCGTCCCCGAGCGCCGTTGCGTCGTGCTGCGCTGGGGTATCGTGCCACCGTTGCCCCGTGTCGGGGCGCGCGTCGCGAGGAGGCGTCTTGTCGTCCCCTGATCCCGAGAGTGGCCGATACGGCGCGGGCACCACCAACTACGTGCTCGTCATGGTCCTTCTGACCATGGTCTTCAACAACATCGACCGGACGATGATCTCGATCGTCGCGGAGCAGGTGAAGGCCGAGTTCGCCCTGAACGACACCCAATGGGGCACGCTCATGGGGTTCGCGTTCACCTCGGTCTACATGCTTCTCGTGCTGCCGCTCGGGCGCTATGCGGACACGGTCGGGGTCCGTCGCAACATCATCGCGGGCAGTCTCGCCGTCTGGAGCCTCTTCACGCTGGCGACCGGCTGGGTCACGTCCTACGTCCAACTCTTCCTCATGCGCATGGGCGTGGGCGTCGGTGAGGCTGGAGCGACGGCTCCGTCGATCTCGATGCTCGCCGACTACCTGCCTCCGGAGCGCCGTGCTCAGGGCATGTCCGTCGTCTCGATGGGAGCGGTGATCGGGATGGGCTTCGGCATGATGGCCGGCGGGTGGATCTCCGAGAACCTCAGCTGGAGGACCGCATTCGTTGCGGCGGGGGCCCCGGGAATCCTGCTTGCGCTCGTGTTCCGCTTCACGATCCAGGAGCCGCCGCGCGGGGGGAGCGAGGGGCGTCGCAGCGCGGAAGCCGGGGCGTTCTGGCCGAGCCTGAGGGCGCTGCTCGGGACCCGGACCTATCTCTACATCCTTTCCGCCAATGCGTTCACGCTCTTCGCCTCGATGGGTCGCAACCTGTGGGAGCCGGTCTTCCTGATGCGGACCTACGAGATGGGTGAGTTCCACGCGGCGACCTGGTACTTCCTGACGAGTCCCTTGCCCTCGATGCTGGGGATCTTCCTCGGTGGCTTCCTCGCGGATCGGCTGGGTAAGGGGGACAAGCGCTGGTATTTGTGGATTCCTGCGTTCGGCCTGATCGTCAGCCCGCCGGTCCTCGTCGCCTTCCTGCTCTGGCCGAAGACCCACGTGCTCGCGATGCCGGGCTTTCTGGCGGGCACGATGTTCGAGGCGATGCCCGTCGCGTTGGTCTGGAGCATCCTCGGGTCGGTGATCGGCGGCTTCTTTACCGCGCCCTTCATGTCCACGACCCAGGGCGTCGTTCCCCTAAGAATGAGGGCGTTCGCTGCCGCGATCTCGACGCTGCTGAGCTCCATCATCGGTCTCGGACTCGGACCGCTGATCGTCGGGATGCTCTCCGACTCGCTGACGCCGACCTACGGCATCGATGCGCTTCGCTATGCCCTGATCGCGCCGACGTTGATCCCGGTGTTGAGCGGCGTGATCTGTCTGGTCGGCGCCCGTGCGGTGGCCGCGGACCTCGAGCGATCCCGCGCGCTCGACGCCTGAGGGCGCCGGAGGCGGGACGAAAAGAGACGCGCTCGGCGCCCCGGGAGCGGCGACGTCAGTCATGACTTCCGAGGTCGGGCCAGAGGCGCCGTGCGGTGGTCGACAGACAGGCCTCGGCCTCGGCCGAGGGCAGGGATTCGAAGGCGCGCCGGCCGAGCGCTACGAGCTCGCCGTAGGGGCGGTCGTGGGTCTGGCAGTAATCGGAACCCCACATGATCCGCTCGGCGCCGAAGGCGTTCACGAGTTCGCGGACGAGGGCAGCGACGCCCTGCTCGCGCTCCGCGTCGTCGAGGTTGTGGGTCGAGACCTTGAGGTGGAGCCCTTCGAAGCGGGCGAGCGCGAAGAGGGCGTCCTGGGCGGCCGGGTCGCCCAGGGCGAAGGCGCAGTGATCGAGGGAGAGGGGCGTGTGCGGCTCACGCTCGAGCAGGCGTTCGAGCTCGCTGAGCTGGTGGGGCAGAATGGTGACGATCACGTGCGCCCCACGCGACCGGGCGATCTCGAAGAGGGGAATCGTCTTCGCGGTCGGGAGCCAGGACGCTCCTTCGCGGGCGAGGGCGAAGAGTCGGACGCCCCGCATACCGCGTGTGTCGAGCCAGCCCTCGAGGGTTCTCGGCGCATCCTCGGCTTCGGCATCGATCGCGCAGGCGGAGACGAAGCGCGTCGGCGTCGCGCGCGCTGCATCGGCGGCGTAGTCGTTGTTCCAGGTATACGCGCCGACGCCCTGGACAAGGATCGCCTGGGAGACCTCGCTCGCGTCCATCTCCCGAGCGAGGTCTTCGGCGCTCGCGGGCGCTTCTTCGTACCATGTGCCGGAGAGGTCCCGGGGATTCAGGGGGTAGCGGGCCCGGTCCGGCGAAACGACGTGGGTATGGCAGTCGACGATCGAGGGCACCGGCCGCGCCTCAGAGCTCGGTCGTCGCTTCGCCCAGACGGATCGTCAGGAACTCCATGCCCTCGGGACCGCAGGTGAAGCCGTAGCGGTTCTTCGCGGGGATCACGATCGTGTCGTCGGCTTGCGCTTCACCGAAGTCATCGTCGAAGGTGCAGCCGCCGGAGAGGACGATGAGCATCTCGTCGTGGTTGTGATGGTGGGGCGGGACGCGGTAGCCCGCGGGCAGCTGCGAGCGGTTCATGAAGAAGCCGCCTTCGCCCTTCACGATCTTCTTGCGTCGCGCGCCGACCTTCTCGGCCTGCTCGACCAGTTCTTTCGGGGGCGCCGTGCCCGGGGCGGAGCTCTTGAGAGGCTTGTCCCAATCGATTTCGCGATAGGTCAGGATCTTCGCCGGCGTGGGGGTGGCTTCACTCAATTCCGGGTGTCCTCCAGCCAATCCGGGAGATCGATGGGCGGATTGGGCAGGCGCCTCGCGCTCTTCTCCTCCAGGAGCCGCTCGAAGCCCTCGGTGTCGGCGGGGAACGAGCGGGGATCGCCCATCATGACCTCGAAGAGTTCGACGCCGTCCGGACCGGCTTCGAAGGGCCCGAACGCCGCCCCCTGCTCGAGGGTGATGTGCATGCCCGGCGTGCACTCGACGTCGCCGCAGGTCATCGACCCGGCGATCACGTAGATCACATGCTCGCTGTTGTGTCCGTGCTTGTGGATCATCATGCCAGGGTCCCACTTCGCATAGAGGGACAGGCACTTGTCGCTGAACTCGAGCCACTTTTCGCGGACGTAGACGGGGCCCGTCGGGAGCTCGATCGCGCGGACCTTCTGCCACTTCTCTTCGTCGAGGTGGCGGAACTTCACGCGGGGCTCGCGTTCTTCTTCGGACATCGGGCGACTCCTCTTCGGGATTAGACGACTTTCCCCCCCGCGATCGTCACGCGGTTCATGACGCGGCGGGTGTGATAGTCGGGAACGGCGAAATGCTGGGCGCTCCGGTTGTCCCAGAACGCGACGGAGTTCGTGTCCCACGTGAAGCGGCACTGGAACTCCGGCGAGCGGATCTGGTCCATGAGCATCGGGAGGAGCGCGTCGTTCTCGCGCTCCGTCAGCCCGGGGATGTGCGTCGTCGAGTTGCGGTTCACGAAGAGCGCCTTCTTGCCGGTGACCGGATGGGTCCGGACGATCGGATGCTCGACCGGGGGCCACTTGGCCTGGATCTCTGCGAGGTCCACGTCGGTGTGACCGGCGGCGATGCCCTTCAGGAGAGGCTTCGTGATGTCGTGGACCGCGGTCATGCCGTCGATCAGGCGCTGGATCGACGGGGAGAGCGCTTCGTAGGCGGCGACTGCATTGGCGAAGCAGGTGTCGCCCCCGACCTCCGGGATCTGTACCGCTCGGAGGATCGAGCCCATGGGCGGCTCGGCCATGAACGTGTTGTCCGAGTGCCACTCGTCGGCGCCCTCGCCGCGGGGATGGGTCTGGTCGAGGACGATGTACTCGGGGTTCGTTCCGTACTTGGGCGCGAAGGGGGGGTAGCTGATCGGTCCGAACTGCTTGGCAAAGGCGACCTGCTGTTCGGGCGTGATGTCCTGATCGCGAAAAAAGAGCACGTGGTGTTCGACCAGAGCGGCGAGGATCGCGTCGCGCTCCGTTTCGGTGAGCGGTGCGCGGAGGTCCACGCCTTCGACGCGCGCGCCGATTGTCGACGTCACCTTCTCGATCTGCAGCGCGCTCACGAGCGGCCTCCGTTCGCGCCGCTGCGATCGCTCGCGCGCTGTTCGAAGAGGTCGAGGAGTTCGCTCAGGCTCTTGTTCGCCGCTTCGACCTGGTGGGACGTCAGCGGGGCCATCAGGCTCGTCGTCGATGCGAGGAAAGCGTGGAAGACGCGCTCTTGAAGCGATCGTCCCCGGTCGGTCAGGGTGACCCGCATCCCGCGGCCATCATCGGGGTCCGGGGAGCGCGAGACGTAGCCGGCCTCTTCGAGGCGCTTCAGGATCTTCGTCATCCCGCCGGAGGAACGGCGCAGCCGGCTGTAGAGCTGGCTCGGCTTCAGC
>PAQX01000030.1 GCA_002709835.1 Deltaproteobacteria bacterium | reverse complement strand
CGCTGATCGTGGCGATCGCGCTGGGCACGTTCTTCGTGCTGTTCCAGGGCTGGGAGTGGGCGACGATGCTGGCGCAGGGCCTGACCCTGACGTCGTCGACGCTCGGCAGCTTCTTCTATCTGATCGTCGGGACCCACGCGCTCCACGCCATCGCTGCGCTGGTCCTGCTGATCCGAGTGCTTCGTCGCCATGCGGCGGGGTGGCTCCAGCCGAGCCAGCTGGCCACGGCCGCCGTGTTCTGGTACTTCGTGGTCGGCGCTTGGCCGGTCGTCTACTGGCGCGTGTATCTCTAGGGGGGCGCGAGGAGCGCTCCGTCCGAGAGCGGGGCCCGCGGCCGCTCACGGCGATGACCCGATCACGACTGTCTACCGCCCGGGGGTTCCGATCATGAGCTGGATGTCACGATGCGGGTCTGCGCGAACGGCTCCTCTGCTCGTGGCGATTCTGGTGGGCGCTCCGTCCGTCGCGTCGGCCTGCGCGGTCTGCACGGCAGGCCGGGACGAGGAAAACGCCTTCGCGTTCCTCATGACGACGCTCTTCATGTCCTTGATGCCGTTGCTTGCGATCGGGACCCTGATCTTCGTCCTCTGGCGACGGATCCAAAAGCTCGAAGCCGAGCGGGAAGACGCGCCGGCGCCGGTCACGACGGGCCGCCAGAAAGCTCCCTAGCGCGGCGCCACCGCTGAACCGAGGAGGCCGTGTGGCTCAGCCGTTGGCGGCTCGCGGCGCCGATTCCAGAGCGTGCAGGGCGAGCTCGGGTTCGGTCACGATGCTCGCGCTCTCCTGCTCGAGGTCGAAGACGATCCGAGCTTCACCGCATTCCAGCTGCTGGAACACCTGAGCGACCTTGTCTTCGAGGGACCAGTCGCTGTGGCCGTAATCCGTGCCCTCTCGGGTCACGTACTCTTCCACCAGGCCACGAAGGGCTCCGGGGGAAAGCTGGTCGGGATCGAGCTCGACACCGGACTGGGGGGCGGGCACTGAAGGCTCTGGAGCAGAGCGGTCGTCATCCATATGGCAATCGTAGCCTGACTGCGGAATCCGGCCCGTCCCTTCAGGGGCCGTTCGTGTCCAAAATACCCACCATCTGACCCGTCCTGCATCGAAGCCCCGTTTCTCGCTCGCGTTTCCTCGCGGAGTTGCCGATTCGAGAATCGATGATCTCGACTTTCGGATTGACGCTGACGATCTTCGTCGCGGGCTGGATCGCGCTCGGTGCGCTCCAGCGCCGGTCGATCGGCTTTGGAAGCCGGGCCTTCGCCTGCTTCGGCGTGTTGATCGCCGCCTGGGCCGGTGGCGAGCTGATGGTGATGACCGCCTCCGACACCGTCGAGCTGCGCTGGGCCCGGCGCGTGTTCTACCTGGCGTCGGCGGGACTGCCCGCGGTCTGGCTCTGGCTCGGCATTCGTGCGGCGGAACCGCGCTGGTACGTCGAGAACCCCCGCCGCATCCTCGCCGCCTTCGTGCTTCCCCTCTTCTTCTACTCCTGCCTCTATTGGGAGCGAACCGGCCTCTTCATCGAATGGGAGGCGATGCCGCCGAGCCAGGGCCCCTGGTTCCACCTCTTCATGAACCACCAGTACCTGATCTCTCTGGTGGGCACCGGTTACTTCCTGAAGGCGGCCATGCGGCTCGGGCGCTCGAGCTTCGCCGCCATGGCCACCATCGCGAGCGGCGTGGCGCTCCCCATCGTCGTGAATCTCGCCTACTACTTCCGCGTGACGGAGTCGGACTGGACGGCCGTGGCTCTCGGGCCCGCCGTCCTGATGATCTGGTCTTCCGCGATCGAGGCCGGCCTCGTTTCGAACCTCTCTGCGGATCGTTCGGATGTGATCGATCAGCTCGATGTCGGCGTGATCGTCGCCGGTCCCGATGGCCGGATCGTCAGCGCCAACCGTGCCGCCGAGCGTCTCTCGGAGATCGACCACCTCCCGGGTCTGCTCCTCCCAGAGGCCGTCGCCGCCGCGGAGCAGCGACTCGACGCGGTGATCGAATCTCGCGAAATCGCGCTCTCGGATCGCTTGGGAACGACGGGCCACGCGCTCATCCTGACCGATCGAACCGAGGCCGAATCGTCCCGCCGCCGCCTCGAGCTCGGGGGACGACTCGAAGCCCTCGGCTCGCTCACCGCGGGTATCGCCCACGAGGTCAACAATCCCCTGGCCTTCATCCAGGCGAACCTCTCCTCTCTCGAGTCGACGGCCAAGCAGCTCTCGGACCCCGCCGTGCGCCGCCTCCTCGGCGAAGAGCTCCAGGAGGGCATCGGCGACCTTTCCTGCGTGATCGAGGAGACGCAGGAGGGGGTTGAGCGGATCCGCGAGCTCGTTCAGCGCTTGAAGACGTTCTCGCGTACGCCGGACCTCACCGCCACGGCGGTAGAGGTCGATCTCGTGCGCGCGGTCCAGCAAGCCTCCGCGGTCGCCTGCATCGGCCAGGCGGGGACTGCGATCCGTGTCGAAGGGGCGCCGCGACTCTCGGTGATCTCGATCGAGACCGCCGTGTTCCAGATCCTGGTGAACCTGCTCTTGAACGCGGTGCAAGCCGACTCGGAGCAGCCCGACGTCTCTGTGTCCCTGGAAGCGAGGGAGCAGGGCGCGTGGGTTCGGGTCGCAGACCGCGGGCCCGGCATCCAGTCCGCGCTCCTCCCGCGCATCTTCGATCCCTTCTTTACGACGAAAGCGACCGGCACCGGACTCGGCCTCTCCCTGAGCTTCGATCTCGCGCGCCAGTTGGGCGGCGATCTATCCGCCGAAAACCGCGAGGGCGGCGGCGCGTGCTTCTCGCTCTGGCTTCCGTGGTCCTCCCCTCAGGCCTCTGAAGCCGAAGAGGAGGCCCCTACAGCCTTCGCCGAGACGCTCGCCCGGACTTCCACCGAGACCGCGCCGTCGCGTGTGGCATGATGGGAGACTGAGCCGTTTCCCCGTGCATGGGGCGAACGGACCGGAGGCTCCATTCATGACCGAAGAAGAGATCGTCTGGCAGGACGTCTCGGAGATCCAGCAGGCGACGGCGAAGGGCACGCTCAGCGCCCGCGAGATCACCGACACCTTCCTCTCCCGCATCGAACGCCTCGATCCGGCGCTCCAGGCCTATTCGGTCGTCTATCCCGAGCGCGCGCGGGCCCAGGCGGACCGCCTCGATGCCGCGGCTGCCGAGGGGAGGCCTGCGGGTGCACTCCACGGCGTCGGGGTCGCGCTCAAGGATCTCTGCGACGTCGCGGGTGAGCCGACGAAAGCCGGCACCACCGCGCTCGGTGCGACCCCTGCCGCGGTGAACGCGGAAGTCGTCGACCGTCTCGAAGCGGCCGGCGCCGTGATCCTCGGCAAGGTGAAGATGACGGAGGGCGCCTTCGTCGAGCACCACCCGAGCGTCGAGCCGCCCCGGAATCCCTGGAACGTCGCCCGCTGGACGGGGATCTCGTCGAGCGGTTCCGGGGTCGCGGTGGCTGCCGGCCTTTGCACCCTCGCCCTCGGCACCGATACCGGGGGCTCGATCCGCTACCCGAGTGCCGCCAACGGCCTCTCGGGACTGAAGCCGACTCATGGTCGTGTCTCGATTCGAGGGGTGCAGCCTCTCGCCGATTCCCTCGATCACATCGGCCCGATGGCCCGATCGGCGCGGGACGCGGCGCTCGCCTTCGAGGTGTTGTGTGGCCATGATCCCGGCGATCCCTGGAGCCTCGTCGACCATCCGCCCTCGATCGCGGTTCCGCCTTCCCCCAAGGTCCGCGGTCTCAAGATCGGATTCGATCCGCGCTTCGCCGAAGACGACGTGGCGCCCTTCGTGTCGGCGGTCGCGCGAGAAGCCCTCGAGGTCTATCGCGCCCTCGGTGCGGAGATCGTCGAGTTTTCGCTTCCGGACTACTCGGAGGCCATGGGAGGCTGGCTCTTCATCGGCGCTCCCGAAATCGCGAACGCCCACGCCGACACCTATCCAAAGCACAAGGAGGCCTACGGGGCGGCACTGGCGGAGGCGATCGAGCTGGGACGTTCGACTTCGGCTCTCGACGCGGCGAAAGCATGGCGGACACGCACCGCCTGGACGCGACGGCTCGAGGGATGCTTCGAAGCCGGGTCCGCGACTTGTCCCGACGGTGCGCCCGAAGGTCTCGATGCGCTGTTGGCTCCGGTCATTCCCGGTCCCTTCCCGGCGAACGCGAATCTCGGCGATCCCGGCGCGTTGCCGAACGGCGCTGCCGCGATGCGTTTCACAGGGCCCTTCAACATGTCGGGCTCGCCTTCACTCACGATGTGTGGGGGCTTCGACGAGGACGGCGCCCCGATCGGATTCCAAATCGTGGGGCCGCGTCTGTCCGAGTCGACGCTCCTGGCGCTGGGGGCGGCCTACCAGGACGCCACGGATTTCCACACGCGTCGCCCTGCGCTCTAGCGACGGCCGGCGCGAGCCGGGTGCGCGTGGCTAGAGTGTGGCCATGCCTGAAAACCGCCGATTCTACGCCCTGCGTGCTCTGTACGGCCGCGACGACGGCGCTCACCTCGCCGTCGCCCACCGGGGCGACTGCGCCCGCCCCCACGCCGCTCCCGTGATCCGGGAGGAGCGGGTTCTCTGCGACGCGGGCGGCGGAAGGGTGGGGCGATGAAGGTCGATGCTCCGCTCTATTCCTTCGATGCGCCCGAGGACGAGGTGCGCGGGCTCGAAGCGAAGGGCTACGCCGGCGCGTTCACGTACGAGGGGCCGCACGACCCCTTCTTCCCGTTGCTGCTGGCGGCCCGTGCGAGCCGGTCGATCGAACTCTACACGGCGGTTGCGATCGGGTTCGCGCGCAACCCGATGATCCTGGCGAACATCGGCTGGGACTTGCAGGCCATCTCGAAGGGCCGGTTCATGCTCGGGCTCGGGACGCAGATCAAGCCGCACATCGAGAAGCGCTTCGACATGCCCTGGTCGAAGCCGGCGACGCGGATGCGCGAGATGGTTCTGGCGATCAAGTCGATCTGGCACGCCTGGGAGAACGGCGAGCGCCTCGACTTCCGCGGTGAGATCTATTCGAATACGTTGATGACGCCGATGTTCAACCCGGGGCCGGCACCCTATGGCCTTCCGCCGATCTTCCTCGCGGGTGTAGGCCCGCGAATGACCGAAGTCTGCGGCGAGGTCGCCGACGGTTTCTTCGTGCACCCGTTCGGCACGCGGCGCTCGTTCGAAGAGCTCACGCTACCGGCGCTGGACCGCGGTCTCGAGGCGAGCGATCGCTCCCCCGATGCGTTTTCGATCTCGCTCCAGGTCATGGTCTGCACCGGCAAGAACGACGAGGAGATCGACCGCGCGCGTCAGGCGACGAAGCAGCAGATCGCTTTCTACGGTTCGACGCCCGCCTATCGCCCCGTCCTCGAATGCCATGGTTGGGGCGACCTGCAGGAGGAACTCAACCGGCTGACCAAGCAGGGCAAGTGGGGGGAGATGAGCGGCCTCATCAGCGACGAGCTCCTCGAGGCGATCGCCGTCTGCGGTCCGGTCGGCGGGGTCGCGACGCGCGTCGCGGATCGGGCGCTCGGTCGCGCCGACCGTGTCAGCCTCGTGGCCCACTGGACTCGCGATCCGGAAATCTGGGACGATGTCGTCCGGGACCTCACGGCCGCGGGCTGAAGAGCACGGCGCCATGGCCTATGAACGCAACTTTGCGGTCGAGCTCTTCTGGAAGTGGCACCCCCGGCTCTATCGCTGGTCCGGCGGTCGGATCGGTGGGAAGCTGGCGGGTCTGCCGGTTCTGCTGCTCGAGACGATCGGGCGTCGTTCCGGCGAGCGACGAGAAACGGCGCTCACCTATCTTCCTCATCCGACGCCGAACGGAGAGCACTTCGTCGTGATCGCCTCGGTGCTCGGGGAGCCCCGCCATCCCGCCTGGTATCTCAATCTCTCCGCGGACCCGAAGGTCGCGGTGACCGTGGGCACGAGTCGGATCGCCGTCGTTGCGCGGGACGCGGAGGGCGAGGAGCGCGAGCAGATCTGGAATGATCTGATCGAATGCTCACCGGACTATGCGCAGTATCGAACGCGAACGGACCGGCACATCCCGGTCGTCGTGCTGGAACGACAGATTCGGTAAAGAGAGGCTCGAGATCCATCTTGGGACCGGCCGTTGCGTGGTTCGGCGTCGAGGCTCCAGAGCCGTCGCGGATTCAGGAACGCGCGGTGTCGTCGGCGATCTGGATCCAGCCGACGTCGAACTGAGTTTCCCGGGCTAGGAACCGTCGGAGAAGACGGCGAGAATCAGCGCGTAATCCATGTAGCCGGTGGCGCGGGTATTCTGGAAGCCCAGGGTGTAATCGCCGGGGCTCGATGCGTCGACGTGTCCGGTCTGGAGCTTCATCTCGTGGTAGTCGGTCTCCGGGACCGTCGGGTAGCCGTCGAGAACGTGTCCGGTCCCGACCTCTTCGGGGATTCCGTTGCCGAAGTCGGTGAAGGCGCTCAGGATGATCGAGTTCGCGCGCGTGGTCGTCACCGTGTCCTGTGCGAGGTTCGGTCCTCCGCCGTTCGAGTTCTGGAAGAGCTCGATGGTATCGACGCCGGTCAGGGTCGAGACGACCATGCCGCGCTGGTCCGTGCCCGGCCAGACGTAGTCGACGACGATGGCGCCGGACTCACCGGCGGTCACCGGCAGGTAGAACATCTCGACGGAGGTCGTCGTCAAGTAGGTCACTTCTACGGAGGAGACGTGGATCATCTCCTCCCCGGCGAAGGTCACCGAGTCCGAGACGCCCGCGTGGGCGCCGATCCGGACGACGAGTAGCCCGTCCTCGGGCGCCACGTAGTTCGACATCGTGAGCGTCGGGCCCTCGCGCCACTCGGCGGTCGACTGGACGTTCTCGACGGCGGCGGATCCGCTCGGCGGTGGGGGCGGCTCGGTCGGGCAGGTCGCGCTGCAGCCGTCCTTGGGGTTGGTGTTCCCATCGTCACAGGTCTCGCCCGACTCGACCGAACCGTTTCCGCAGGTCGCGGTCGGCGTTCCGCCGCCGCCACTGCCAGACCCGCCGGTTCCGGAGGCGGCGCCGACGCCACCGGCCGAGCCGCCGCCGCCCGAAGGGCAACCGAGCGCGAGCAGGGCAAAGGCCACGACGAGCGCCAGAAGGAACAGGTGCCGGCGGCTTCGAGAGCGTCGTCGGTTCATGGCGAAGGAGGTTCCTGAACGAGAAGCGCGCCGGATCATGGTTCAATCCTCGAACACACGCCACGCAGAATCCGTGATAGGCGCCACCCGTTTCGTCGTTCTTCGGACGAAATCTCGGAGGCGCGCGCGAAGGGCGTGCTGGATCGCTTCTGAAGGGCCCTCAGTCCTTGATCTGTGCGGACAGTCGGGCAGCGGCCTCTTCGAACTCTTTTACGGTATCCGCAATGATGTCGGCCACCGGGCGCACCGAGTCGATCCGGCCCGCGACCTGGCCGGTCAGAGCGACGCCGTTCTCGAGCTTGCCCTCGAAGTAGACGTCCTTCACACCGCCGCCGAGGCCTGCCATCGCGTTGCCGTCTCCGGCCTCGAATTTCTCGGTCGTCTTCGTGCGCAGCGCGCGGAGCGCGGGGCCGCCCTCGGTCCGGAGGAAGCAGGTGTCCGTCTCGGCCGCATCGACGATCGCGTTCTTCCAACCGTCGTGCACCGGCGATTCGGTAGCAGAGACCATCCGTGTTCCCATCTGGACGCCTTCCGCGCCGAGGGCGAAGGCCGCGGCCATCGACACGCCGTCGCAGATCCCGCCGGCGGCGATGATCGGGACGTCGACCGCGGCGCGCACGAGGGGGAGGAGGACGAGGCTCGAGACGGGCCGGGGGGTCTTGAAGCCGCCTCCCTCGCCTCCCTCTACCACGAGTCCATCGACCCCCGCCTCCACCGCCTTGATCGCGGCGCGAAGCGTCGGCACGACGTGGTAGACCGTCAGTCCCTGATCCTTGAGCGACCGGGTGTACTGGGTCGGGCTGCCGGCGGAGGTCGTGACGAATCGGACGCCTTCACCGGCGACGAATTCGACGATCGATGGATCTCGAACGAATGCCTGGGCGATGTTCACGCCGAAGGAAAGCCCTGCCTCCTTCATTTTCGTGATCTCTCCGCGAACGGCATCGAGCTCGCCGGAGCTCGTCTCGATGATCCCGCAGGCGCCGGCGCGGGAGACGGCGCTCGCGAGCGGGGCGCGTGCGATCCAGCCCATCGGAGCCTGCAGGATCGGGATATCGACGCCCAGGTCTCGGGTCACGCGGTTGTCGAAACGCATCGGGAGCCTCCTCTTCGTTCGGGGCGGCCAGCCTAGCGCGTCGGTTTCGGAGCGTCCGAGACCCCGGGCGCCGCCCGATGGCGGGCCGTCACGTTGCTACGCTCGCACAGTCCGAGATCGAACGACCGAAAGGAATGCCCATGCTCGCACCGATGTCCGAACGTGCTCCCCGCCCCGACTGGGTCCGCCGCCTGAATGCGATGGGTGACGCGGCCGGGGGTGCCGAACGCTTGATTCCCCTCGACGTCGACGAGATGGTCGCGACGGCACAGGCGACCCACGGCCTCTCAGATTTCGGAGATTTCGACGGCGATTGGCGCGGTCGCCTCGAAGGACTCGTCGCGGCCTACGAAGCGGAGTCGAAGTTCACGGCCCTCGGCCGATTGATGGCGCGGCAGGAGATCCTCCGTTGTCTGGGAACGCGGCTCGCGATCACGCGAAGGATCGACGAGGCGCCGGCGATCCTCGACGAGACGATCGAAGCCCCCATGATCGTGACCGGGCAGGGGCGGTCGGGCACGTCGATTCTCTTCGAGCTGCTCTCGCAGGACCCCGAGGCACGGGCGATCGCGGGATGGCAGGCGACGAATCCCGTTCCCCGCGAGGTACCCGTCGAGGATCTGATCGCGCAGACCGAACCGGAGCAGGAGTTCTGGGCCGACATCCAGCCCGAGTACGCCGCGATCCATGAACACCGCTCTGACCTTCCGGTCGAATGCATCACCGCGATGCTCCCGTCCTTCGCGTCGTTCCAGTGGTGGATGCACGGCAGCGTGTCCCAGTGGATGCCGGACTTCGTCGCCGCGCTCCAATATCACACGGTCTTCCTCAAGCTCCTCCAGTACGAACAGCCGAAGAAGACCTGGGTCCTGAAGACGCCCGTCTATCTGCCGGTCCTCGATCTCGTGTTCCAGTTCTTTCCGGATGCCTGGATCCTGCTCACCCACCGCGACCCGGTCCAGACCTTGCCTTCGGGCATGTCGACCCTCTCGATGGTCCGGTGGCACCGCAGCGACGACGTCGATCTCGAGAACCTGAGCCAGGGAAGCGCCGCCTTCTACGATCTTCTCGTCGCGATCAAGACACGCCGGGACTCGGGCGATCTGCCGGACCGGATCGTCGACGTCCATTTCAAGGATCAGATGCGTGACCCCGTAGAAGGGATCCGCGGGGCGTACGAGAAGATGGGGCGCGCCTTCGACGAGGGGCACGCGGCGCGGATTCGCGACTACCTGGACAACAAGCCGAAGGGCAAGTTCGGCAAGCACGCGCACTCTCCGGAAGATTGGGGCTTCACTCGAGAGGGTATCCGGGCGGACACGCAGGCGTATGTGGAGGCGTTCGGCGTCGAGCTCGAGGGCTGAGCCCGGCTTCGCCTAGCGCTGCTTCAGCGCTTCCATCGCCGGGAGGAGCGCAGTGCCCCGGATCGCGTCCCGGGGCGCGATCTCGTCGATCCGCTCGAGGAGCTTCTCGTCCATCTCGAGGTCCGCAGCGGCTGCGTTCGAACGGACCCGCGCAGCGCGCCGGGTTCCAAAGAGCGGGATGACCCGTTGAGCGAGGGCCCATGCGAGGGCAAGCTGGCCGGGTTCGAGTTCGCGCTCTTGCGCGAGCTCGACGAAGGCGTCGATCACCGCGAGGTTCGCGCCGAGGTTCTCGTCGGCGAGCTGCGGGGAGTGGCGGCGCATGTCCGCTTTGTGAAGGTCGGTCGCGGCGCGGACGGTCCCCGTCAGCAGGCCGCGACCGAGGGGGCTGAACGCGACGAAGGTCGTTCCGAGCTCGCGACAGGCGGCGAGGATCTCCTCTTCAGGGAGGCGGTGGAAGACGGAGTACTCGGACTGCAGCGCGGTGATCGGGTGCTCCGCATGGGCGCGGCGGAGGGTGTCCGCGTTCACCTCGGAGAGGCCGATCGTCCGGACCTTACCCTCGTCGACGAGGCGGCCCATGGTGCCGACGGTCTCTTCGATCGGAACGTCCGGGTCGACGCGGTGGAGGTAGTAGAGGTCGACGACCTCGATGCCGAGCCGCTCGAGGCTCCCTTCGATCGCGCGGCGTGCGTTCTCGGGTCGGCCGTTCGCGCGCATCCCGCCGTCGCCGATCTCGAGTCCGAACTTGGTCGCGACGACGACCTCGTCGCGACGCTTCTCGAGTACTTCGCCGAAGAGCCGCTCGTTGTGCCCGACGCCGTAGATTTCCGCCGAATCGAGAAAGTCGAGTCCGGCGTCGATCGCGGCGTGGATCGTCTCGAGGGACTCGGCGTCTTCGCTCGGGCCGTAGGTCTGAGACAGGCTCATCAGCCCGAAGGCGAGCTGGGAGACCTCGAGCTCCGAACGGCCGAGTCGAACGCGCGGGAGGCTCACGAGTCGAGGGCTTCTTCGGGCGCTTCCTTCGCCCATCGGTACTCGAAGAGGAAGGTCGTGACGAAGCGACTGCCCGGCATCAGCTCCGGGTCGTCCTTCTTCTTCTTGGGCTTGGCTTGTGAGATCGCTTCGATCGCCAGGGTCGCGAGGAGCGGGTGCGGCATCTCGAGAACGCGGATCGAACGGGGCCGATCATTGCCGGCCAGCTCGAAGGCGATCACGACGCGACCGGTGATCTTCGAGCGACGTGTGAAGTCGGGGTAGCGCGGCGCCGGGATCTGGAGCCAGCGCGGCGGCCGGTCGTAGCCGAGTTCCGACAGCGTCTTCACGCGGAAGATCGAAGAGCCGTCCGCGTCGGGATAGGCCATCGGTTCGTCGGTGTAGAAGTCGACGAGGAGTCGGCGATGGGCCGAGGCGAGCTCGGTCGCGCCGAGCTTCTCGTAGCAGCGCAGGCGGGCCGCGGTGGACTCGCGCGAGTAGGGCCCCAGGTCGATGCGAGACTGCGCGCGGTCGAATTCGGTGATCGCTTCGGTGCACTGGCCCCGATCGGCGTGCGTTCGCGCGACGTCGAGGGCGAACATCCGCTCCCGCTCGCGGACGCGATCCCACATGGACTGGCAGCCGACGCTCGTTCCCGCGAGGGTGAGGAGCAGGCCGATCGCGAGGGCGGAACGAAGGGGGCGGTGCATGTTCTTCTCGGACATGAGATCTCCCGACGAGGATGTCGGCGCCGGGGAGGCGCTCTCCCAAGCATAATGCCTTCAGCGATCGGAATCCGGTGGCCTCTGCCTGACGCCGTGTCGGATCCCGTCGCCGCCGGCTTCACGGCTCGGGGGCATCCTCGGACAGCACGATTCCGTTCGTCTCTGGAAGTGTCCAGACGATCGGGATCGCGAAGAGGGTCACGCTCGCGAGGGAGACGACGGCAAAGGACAGGCTCTCCCAGCGCTCCGCCATCACGCCTCCGAGCATCGGACCGAATACGAGGCCCATGCGGCCCACGAGGTTGTTCGCAATCGCGAGCGCGGTCGACCTCGACGCCGTGGGGAAGAGCTCTAGGGTCCACGTCGTCACGACGACCCAGACGCCGTTCAGCCCGAACAGCGTGCAGTAGGCCCAGTAGACGGCGCGGTCGTTCGTGGCCTGGTAGCAGACGACGGTCGTGACGAAGCACGCGGCGAGATAGAGCGTGGCTGCGGGGCGTCGCCCGAAGCGGTCCATCACGAAACCCGAAGCGGCGTAGAGGGCGAGGCCCAGAGGGATCGTCCCGAGCGGCAAGAGCTGTACGTCTTCGGCGGTCCAGCCGCGCTCCGACATTGCATATTGAAAGAAGAGATACATGGCCGAACCGGCCCATCCGTTGATCGCGAGCCACAAGAGGCTCACCCGCACGAGTCGAGCGCGGTCACGTGAGCCCCAGAGTGCCGCGGCGATTCGTAGGAACTCTTCGCCGTAGCGCGTGCCCGTTATCGGCCGTTCACGGAAGGCGCGGGTCTCGGGAATCCGGCGGAAGTAGATCGGCAGCAGCAAGAGCGGGAAGGCGCCGATCACGAAGAGACCGCGCCAGCCGACGCCGATCGCGTCGAGCGGCGCGAGCAGGCCGGCAGGCACCGCGGCGCCGAGGGTCGCGGTCGAGGCGAAGAACCCGTTCACCCGACCGCGGATTCGGGGCGGGACCTCCTCGGAGAGGATCAGGTAGGCGAGGAAGAGTTCGACGACCATCGCCATGCGCGCGAAGAACTGGAGAGCCGTGAAGGTCGCGAGATCCGGAGCGAAGGCGGTCGCCAGCGTGAAGGCGGCGTAGACGACGAGGGCCCCGAGGAAGACCGGGCGCCGCCCGACGACGTCTGCGAGCAGATTCACGAAGAAGGCGAGCACCATGCCGAAGCTGGTGATCCCGATGGCGGTGCCGACCTCGGCGATTCCCGCCTCGTATTCCGTCGCGATCACGGGTTGGACGAAGCTCGCGAGCTTGGTGTCGAAGCCCTCGAAGAAGGTCGCGAGACACAGGAGCGCGAAGAGGCCCGTGTGGGGGCCGAGGCTCCGCAGCGCGGCGACGGGGCCATCGCTCGGCTCGGACGGGGATCGGGAAGGGGCGCTCACGAGACGAGTGTCGGCGGTCGCGGCGGCTCTGGCAACGCGGCCGCGCGAGTGGGAACATCGCGGTCTGACGCCGACCGGAGGTCCCCGTGATCCGAACCCTTTCTCTCATCAAGCGCCGCCCCGACATCACCCGCGACGCCTTCCGCGAGCACTACGAGACGGTCCACGCGCCCCTCGCGCTGCCCTACATGGACGGGCTCGTGCGCTACGTCCGGTATCACCTCGAAGCGGAGCTCCACGGCACGATCGGATTCGACGTGATCTCGGCGTTCTGGTATCGCGACGCCGAGTCGACGGCGAAGCTGATGACGATTCTCGCGAGCGACGAGGGCAAGCCGATCCTCGACGACGAGCTGACCTTCATGGACAAGCCGGCGAACGTATTCTTTCCGGTGAGCGAGCGGATGATCGAGAAGGGGGAAGAGGGAGAGTTCCACACCTGGCTCTTCGCGCGGAAGCCCGAGGCCCTCGACCGCTCGGAGGCGTCCAAGGTCCTGGTTCGAGACTACCTTCCCGGTCTGCTGAAGGGGGCCGGCGGGTTGCGTTTCGCGCTGCTGCGCGACGCCTTCCCGATCGAGGGCGGCACGCTCCCCTACGACGCCGCGCTCCAGATCGGTTGCGACGAGGTCGGCGGCCTCGCGTCCTCGGCCGCGAGGCTGGAGAAGGATGGGTGGACGGTGGCCGCGGTGCAGACGCGACGGCACGAGACGGCGCTCTAGCGTCGCGGCTTCGGTCGTTCGCGTGTCGCGACCTTAATGGTCGAAGCGCACGCGCAGATCCGGCGGAAGGATGGGGCACGCGTCGGACGGGGTTGCGAAGAGCCGCTTTCGGATGCGCGCGAAGCCGTCGTAGACGGGATCTCGNAGTGATTCCGGAATCGGTGTGGCGACGANGGCGATGAAGCGCCAGAGCCCGCCGAGCCGCGAAGCGAGNTCGATCAGCGCCTCGGTCTGCGTGAGCAGNCGACCATCCTCCAGCAGGACGACGATGCTGTCCGGNAGCGCCTTCGCGTCGACGNCGTCNNGCGCNNCGACGCGCGTGTCGAAGGTATNGCTCACGAGAGGCGCGAATCGGAGACGGAGCGCCTCCGGNGTATTNGCNTCCTCCGAGAGGACGAAGCGGACGCTGCGGTGACAGAAGCCGCAATCGCCGTCGTAGAAGAGGTGGGCCGATTCCTTGCCCTTCGCCCCCTGGACCGTCCGTCCGGGCCACCAGGCGGGGTTCGCAGCGAAGGCATGAACCAGGAGCAGGACGCCGTCGCCCGGGGGCGCGCCGACGGCGGCGGTCCAGGCCACGTGGGCGAGGGTGAGGGCGATCCACACGGGCGGGCGAAGGCGCGGTACGACCAGAGCGGCGAGGGCGCTCAGCTGGATTCCCGCGAAGAGGAGCGCGGGGATCGCGAGGGACTCCGTCGCCGGACCGGCGGGGACGATGCCGACGGCGCCGAGAGCCCGCTCGAGGTGGATCAGTGAGAGCCAGGCCCATGCGAGGTGGCCGATCCAGGCGGGACGGAACCAATCGCCCCGCGGATCGATGCGACCGCGGGCATCCCACGAGCCGAAGGGCGTGATCGGCACGAAGAGATGAAGCAGGAGGAGGCTCGCCGTGAAGAGAACGTCGCTCGCGGGGAGCACTAGGGGCGCGCCGTCGATGGACGCGGCCAGACCCCCGACGAGGACGAGCAACGCCGTCGCCACCGCGCGGTCCCGCCATCCAAAGGCGAGGGCGATCGCGCCGGGGAGGCCGAGGGCCAGGATCGGCCATGCGGGGCCTTCCACGAGCGGAAGGCGGACCCAACACACGTGGGCCGCTGCGCATCCGATGGCGCCACGGAGGACCGAGTACTGGATCCCGGTCCACCCGGGAGCGTGCTCTACGGAGTCGTCGCTCACGCGAGATCGCTCAGCTGGACGACCCGTGTCCGGACGGGAGGGTGATCTCCCTCGGTGTCGATCCAGCGGAAGAGCATGCCGCCGCAGTCGTGCCCGCAGGTCTCGAGCCAGTTCGGAAAGGAGGCGCCGGGATTCGCGTGAGCGAGCACGATCCGAACGCTGCCATCGGGCTCGTAGTGAGCCGTGTGTTTGTTCACGTGGATCCGGTGGTAGCGGTAGTCGAGGCTCTCCATCCAGAAGTTGCTGATTTGCAGATTCCAGTGGCCCGCCTCGGGAATCCGGTCCGCCTCGATGAGCAGCGCTTCATCCGGGGCGAGTCGCCAGTAGCTCTGGAGATAGTGGATGTTCGCGTCGCCGCCGGCCCGCTGACATCGCTCCTGGTCGTCGGAAGGCAGCGCGTTCAGGTGGGCGGCGTAGTCCTCCATCCAGTCGGTGAAGAGGTTCGACGTCGAGGTCACGAACTCGGTCGCCCGACCGAGTGCGTCTTCGAGGCGCGCCGGATCGAGTCGGTCGTCGGCGTCTCCACGCGTCAGACACTCGATGTCGTAGGTGGCTTCTTCCTCGTTTTCGCGGGTCGTGAAGAGCTGGCGGACGATGATCATCCCGGTCTCTTCGGTCATCGGCAGCCAGTTGCCGGGTTTCTTCTCCTTCGAGACGAGAATCTCGAACGTCCCGTCGTCGGCGATCTCCATCGAGCTCGAATCGAGCTGGCCCGTCGGCCACATCTCGCCGTTTTCCTCGTAGGTGCCCGCCTTCGTGCCGAAGCTGATGTAGGGCACCGTGCCCCGCGTGCCCGTGATCCGGTAGTCATGGGCGCCCGAGACGTTGCAGTTGTGATAGGTGTTGTCCGGGTTGTCGTTGCCGATCTTGATCGTTCGGTTAGAAAGTTGATAGAAGCGCGGGAAGCAGGGGTCGCTCGATTCGACCTGGCTCTCGAGGGCGGCGCGGAGGAGGCGCGTCAGGTAACGGACGCCCTCGGCGCGGTTGAAGGGATCCGCGGGCGTGCTCTCGCGCAGGATCGTGTCGCCAGCCTTCTCGAGGGCGCGGCAGAACTCACGCCACGTGGTGCCATCGACGAGCCTCGCCGCCGCGGCCTCGCGTTCCTCATCATTCGTCGTGCTCATCGGGTCGTCTCCTCGACCCGATGGTGGCGCGCTCGAGCGATCGGTCAATCCGCAGAGGAGTCCCGGGGAGGAACTCCTGCTCCGCAGGCTCGCAGCGTAGACCCGCCGTTCGACTCGTCGGTGATCAGAGCGCGCTATTTTCACACCCACTCGGCCGAACCCGGTTCGAGCGATCCTCCAACCACGCGGGCTGCCCCCGCGCAGGGGCAGCGTGATGTCCTCCCTCGTCGAACGGGACCAGAAGGTCGTCTGGCACCCCTATGCCCCTCCCGCGGCCAGTCCGCTCTTCGCGGTCGAGCGCGCGAGCGGGGTTCGTCTGGTCCTCGAAGACGGACGCGAGCTCGTCGACGGCATGTCGTCGTGGTGGTCGACGATCCACGGATATCGACACCCCCACATCGAGGCGGCTCTCGAGGCCCAGATCAAGAAAATGCCGCATGTGATGTTCGGCGGGCTGACCCACGAAGGCGCCGTCCGACTGTGCGAGCGTCTGGCCGAGCGGTCGCCGGAGGGGCTGTCCCGTGTCTTTCTGAGCGACTCGGGTTCGGTCGCGGTCGAGATTGCGATCAAGATGGCGCTGCAGTTCTGGCAGTCCCGTGGCGACACGGGGCGCAGCCGCCTGCTCACGCTTCGGGGCGGCTATCACGGCGACACGTTCGGGGCGATGGCGGTGTGTGACCCCGTGACGGGGATGCACACCCTCTTCGAGGACACGCTCGCCCGACACGTCTTCGTTCCGCGGCCCGAGCAGCGCTTTGGCGAGAGCTGTAGCGATGCGGATTTCGCACCCATCGAATCGGCGCTCCGCGAGCATGCCGCGAGCCTTGCCGGCGTGATCCTCGAGCCGATCGTGCAGGGCGCGGGGGGCATGTGGTTCTACTCCGCCGAGGTGTTGCAGCGGATCCGCGCTTTGTGCGACGAGCTCGGCCTCCTGCTGATCGCGGACGAGATCGCCACCGGCTTCGGGCGGACGGGTCGCTATTTCGCGTGCGAGCACGCGGGGATCTCGCCGGACATCCTCTGTCTAGGCAAGGCGCTGACGGGCGGCACGATGACGATGGCAGCGACGCTCGCCAGCGAAGATGTCGCCCAGGCGATGGGCGAGGGAGACCCCGGTGTCTTCATGCACGGCCCGACGTTCATGGGCAACCCGTTGGCCTGCGCCGCGGCCAACGCGAGCCTCGATCTCCTCGAAGACGGAAGCTGGCAGGAGGGTGTTTTGCGAATCGAGGCGCAGCTGCGAGAAGAGCTCGAACCGTGTCGCGCGCTGCCGGCGGTGAAAGACGTGCGTTGCCTCGGGGCGATCGGCGTGGTCGAGCTCCACGAGCCCGTCGACATGTCCGTCGTCCAGCCGGCCTTCGTCGAGGAAGGGATCTGGATCCGTCCTTTCGGCGAGCTCGTCTATACGATGCCGCCCTTCGTGAGCGAGCCGGAGGACGTTCGCGCGATCACGCGCGGAATCCACGCCGTCGTTTCGACGATTCGTTAGGCGGAGGGCAGTAAGGGGGCGCAGGCGGCCTCCGGGTTTGCAGCCGGTCCTCCCGGACCGGCAAGAGGCCCGACGGGGGACTCATGGTTGAAGGGGCCTGTGTGGTCCCCATGTCTGCAGGGCCCCCGGGACGTCCCTCCGAGGGGCTCGGACGACTCGTCCCTCGACTCCAGAGCTCGCCTCGATCGCGCAAGGCGTCCCCTGGCGGGCGTCGGCGGCCACCGTGGGCCGTTTGACCTCTAGTCAGGTCGGCGGCGGACATCGGCAGCGCCGTCTCGTTATGATCCGAAGGCCGGAATTCTTCCGGTTTTCCCGATCTGTCTGCGTCGTTCGCTCCCGATCACGACCCGCCCCGCGCCCCTGCGGCGGGTCGTCGACGGTGGGCTCCGACGCGTGAGCGACCGCCGGGCACTCAACCCGCGGTCTACGAGGAGTCAGAGGCGATGGAGCTTTCGTATTCGGACGATCAGATCCGATTCCGCGAAGAGGTGCGGAGCTGGATCGCGGAGGCGATGCCTGCGCACATCAAGAGCAAGGCCGAGAACGGTCAGAACTTCGAGCAGGACGAGGTCATGGAATGGCACAAGATCCTGTACGCGAAGGGCTGGGTCGCGCCGAACTGGCCGGAAGAGGTCGGCGGACCAGGCTGGGACGTCACGCAGCGCTCGATCTTCCAGGAAGAGTGCGTCCGCGCGAATACGCCCGGGCTCTCGCCCTTTGGCCTCTCGATGGTCGGTCCGCTGCTCATCCAGTACGGATCGCCGGAGCAGAAGGAGCGCTTCCTTCCCAAGATCCTCGCCGGTGAAGAGGTCTGGTGTCAGGGCTATTCCGAACCGAACGCAGGCTCGGACCTGGCGAACCTCCAGCTGAAAGCGGAGAAGGATGGCGACGACTACATCTTGAACGGTCAGAAGACCTGGACGACGTACGCGCAGTACGCCGACTGGATCTTCGTGCTCTGCCGCACGAGCTCCGACGGCAAGAAGCAGGAGGGCATCACGTTCCTCCTCGCCGACATCCACAACACGCCGGGCATCGAAGTGAAGCCCTTTCTCACGACCGGCGGGACCTACGCGTTCTCGGAGACCTGGTTCAAGGACGCGCGCGTGCCTCAGGCGAACATCGTCGGCCCCGAAGGCGGAGGCTGGACGATGGCGAAGGCGCTTCTCGGCCACGAGCGCACGGGCATCGGTGGAATCGCCGACTCCGCCCGCGGTATCAAGCGCGCGAAGTCGATCGCTCAGCAGACCCCGGTCGGAACGGCGACGCTCTTCGACGACGCCGCGTTCCGCAACCGTATCGCCCGCAAGGAGATGCGTCTGCGGAACATCGAGATCCTGAACCTGCGCCAGCTTTCCGCGGCTCAGCTGGGTCACGCGCCGGGCGCCGAGAGCTCGGTGCTGAAGATCGTCGGCACGGAGCTTCAGCAGGAGACGGACGAGCTGTGCATGGACGCGATGGGTCACAACGCCCTCGGATGGCTCGACTCGCCGGAAGAGGCGATGCCGCCGAATCAGCAGTCCCTCGCTTCGCAGTTCAACTACAACCGCGCGGCGACGATCTATGGCGGGTCCAACGAGATCCAGAAGAACATCATCGCGAAGCAGATGCTTCGCATGCCGGGAGCGTGATCCCATGAATTTCGATCTGACCGAAGAACAGCAGATGATCGTCGACCAGGCCGCGAAGTTCGTCGCGAACGAATCGCCGGTCGAGCGTTTTCGCAAGCTTCGCGAAACGGAGCAGGGCTGGGAGCCCTCGATGTGGGCGAAGATGGCGGAGCAGGGTTGGCTCGCGATCGCCGTTCCCGAGGAGCAGGGCGGCTTCGGCGGCACCTTCCTCGACATGGGAATCATCCTCGAGCAGCTCGGCCGTGGCCTCGTGCCGGAGCCGATCATCGCCTCGGCGGTGCTGGCAGGCGGCATCCTCTCGGACAACGGGACGGAGGCCCAGCGGGACGCGTTCCTGAACCCGATGATCGAAGGCAGCACGAGCCTGGCCTTCGCCTACGCGGAGACCCAGAGCCGCTACGCGCTCAGCGACTGCAAGACGACGGCGACGAAAAGCTCCGGTGACGGCTACACGATCAACGGCGAGAAGGTGTGGGTCCTGAACGGCCACGCCGCCGACCAGATCATCGTGGCCGCCCGGACCGGCGGCGGCCAGTTCGACGAGGAGGGCCTCTCGCTCTTCATCGTGGACGGCGATGCGCCGGGTCTCGAGCGCGTGCGCGTCAACCAGATGGATGGCCAACGGAGCGCGATCCTGCGCTTCACCGACGTCGCCGTCGGCGCCGATCGACTGATCGGTCGTGAGGGCGAGGCCCGCGGGATCATCGAGCTCGCGGTCGACCGCGGTGCCGCCGCGGCCTGCGCCGAAGGCTTCGGCTGTGCGCAGGAGCTCTTCGAGCGGACGGTGGCCTACCTGAAGGAGCGCGAGCAGTTCGGCGTGCCGATCGGCTCGTTCCAGGCGCTTCAGCACAAGGTCGTCGACATGTACGCAGAGCTCGAGCTCGTGCGGTCCGCGATGATTCTCTCGTCGGTTCGGGCGGATGTCGACGATTCGGAGACCCGCAAGGCGGAGATCTCGGCGGCGAAGCTCCAGCTGACCGACAGCGGCTGGTTCATCGCGGAGACCGCGATCCAGCTCTTCGGCGGGATCGGCGTGACCGACGAGCAGGACGAAGGCCTCTTCTTCAAGCGCCTCCGCTGCCTCCAGGGCCTCTTCGGTGATGGCGACTGGCACGTCGAGCGTTTTCAGAGCCTGAAGGGCTTCGACGCGGTCGACTGATCCGGGCGTTCGCATGAACGAAAAGGGCCCGTCTCGAGTGATCGAGGCGGGCTTCTTCGTTTCAGAGGTCGACGCAGAAGCGGGTGAGGTTTCGCTCACGCCGTGCTGAGCCGCCCCGGCGATCGGGGCGGCAGCGCTGCGGTGGATTCCGCCGGGCGCGGACACGCTCGATGGACTTCCCACCCTCCGGCTGAACGGCGCGCCTCCCCAATCCGATCTCGCTAGAATTCGCAATGCGGTCCGATCCCCGTTCAACTGGACCGCGCCTCGGAGGCCCCATGCTTCGCAAGCTTGCCCTCGTTCTGGTCGCACTTCTCGCGCTCCTGTGGCTCGTCACGTGGATGGCCGGCAGCGGATTCTTCGCCGACGTCCCGGTCGCCGGCACGCCGGAGGCCGCCCCGGTCTCCCGGGCCATCCTCGACTTCAAGAAGAACGCGACGGAAGAGGCTGCTCTCGACGTCGGCGTGGCGCGGCCGAAGCAGATCGTCTTTGGCGACCTTCATGTCCATTCGACGTTCTCCTTCGATGCCTTCACGCTCAGCCTGCCCATGTCCGGGGGCGACGGGGCGCATCCGGTCAGCGACGCCTGCGACTATGCGCGTCATTGCGCGAACCTCGACTTCTTCTCGATCAACGACCATGCGGTCACGCTCACGCCGCGCCGCTGGACGGAGACGATCGACGCGATCCGTCAGTGCAACGAGATCGCCCACGATTCTTCGGACCCCGACCTCGTCGCGTATCTGGGCTGGGAGTGGACGCAGGTCGGCGCGACTCCGTCGACCCACTGGGGCCACAAGAACGTGATCGTCCGTGGTCTCGAAGACCACGAGATCCCGACCCGACCGATCGCCGCCGGCCTCCCTCTCGGAATCGAGAGCATCAACTCCGAGCTGCCTTCGGCGACGCTGATGGGCGCGCTCGCGCTCTCCGACATCGAGGGCGGAGGCCTCGAGTTCGCCGCCTATCAGAGTGAGCTGATGGACGTGACCGATTGTGCGCGGGGCGTTCCGGTTCGCTCGCTCCCCGACGATTGCCGCGAATCCGCCGCGACCCCCGGCGAGCTCTTCGAGAAGCTCGACGACTGGGGCTTCGACTCGATGGTGATTCCGCACGGCACGACCTGGGGCTTCTACACGCCGCTGGGCTCGTCCTGGGACAAGCAGCTCACTACGAAGGACCACGATCCCCGCTTCCAGCGCCTGATCGAGGTCTTCTCCGGCCACGGCAACTCCGAGGAGCTCCGCCCCTTCGAGGAGATCGCGTTCGACGACGAGGGCAATTCGACTTGCCCAGAGCCGGCGAACGACTATCTGCCGAGCTGCTGGCGCGCAGGGGAGATCATCGCGGAGCGCTGTCTCGCCGAGGGCATCGATTCGGACACGTGCGACGACCGTGCGGCGACGGCCCGCCAGCTCTTCGTCGATGCGCCCAACAACGGAGGCGCGAACGTCGTCCCGGCCTACACCGTCGCCGAGTGGCAGGACGCGGGGCAGTGCCGCGACTGCTTCCAGCCCTCCTTCAACTACCGGCCGAAGAGCTCCGTTCAGTACATCATGGCCCTCGGCCGCGACGACGGAACCGGGGGGCCCTTCCGCTTCGAATTCGGTTTCATCGCCGCGAGTGACAACCACTCCGCCCGCCCGGGCACCGGCTACAAGGAAGTGTCCCGCCAGGAGTTCACCGAGAACCGGTTCGGCAACTTCACGAACACCGCGATCGGCATGAACCTCGGTGCGCCCGAGTACGGCGCGGAGGCGGTGCCCTTCGAGTTCGATCCGAGCAGTGCGGGCCCGCTCTCCTCCTTCGAGGTCGAGCGCGGCGCGTCCTTCTTCCTGAATGGCGGCCTCGCGGCGGTCCACTCCGCGGGTCGCGATCGTGACGCCATCTGGGAGGGTATGCACCGTAAGGAGGTCTACGGAACGAGTGGCCCGCGCATCCTCCTCTGGTTCGATCTCCTGAACGGCCCCGGCCGTGCGCCGAACCCGATGGGCAGCCAGGTCGAGCTCGCCGAGAACCCGATCTTTCAGGTGAAGGCCGTCGGCTCCTTCGAGCAACGTCCGGGCTGTGCGAATAACGCCGTCAGTTCCCTCGGTCCGGAGCGCATCGATCGGCTCTGCCAGGGCGAGTGTTACAACCCGCTTACCCTGCGCCGACCGATCACGCGGATCGAGATCGTTCGCATCCGACCTCAGCGGACCGAAGGAGAGGACATCGTCGGGCTCGTCGAAGATCCCTGGAAGGTGATTCCCTGCGACGAGGATCCGCAGGGCTGCACGGCGACCTTCGTCGACGAGGAGTACCGGTCTTCCGGGCGAGACGTCCTCTACTACGCCCGCGCGATCGAGGCCCCGAGCGAGGCCGTCGCCGCGGATCCCCTCGGCTGCCGTCGGGACGATGCCGGGCGATGTGTCCAGGTCGATCCGTGCTTCGGTCGCCCCGACGATGATGAATGTCTCGCCCAGACGGAGGAGCGCGCCTGGTCGTCTCCGATCTTCGTGAACCGGCCGCGGCCTACGGTTGCCGCGCGCTAGGCGTCAGGCGAAAAGTCGCTCGAGGCCCGTTCCGGCGATCGTGTCGTCGATGAAGGTCCGGTCGCTGTCCGAGAGGGCGGCGTAGTCGCTGCGGAGCCACTCGAGGCACTTCCCCTGATAGGGGAAGGGCTTCTGGGTGTAGGCTTCGCCATCGATCTCACATTCGACCTTCTCGGCGCCGGTCGCCAGGGCTTCGGCGTTGGCGAGCAGGAAGGGCGGGTAGACGCGACCGATCTCGGCGAGGAGCGCCCGGAACGTGTCGGGTAGCCCATCCCGGGCAAACCAGTCGGTCGCGACGGGCTCGAGGCCCGAGAGATCCTCCACGAGCTCGGCCCAGGCGTAGGTCCGGGCCGATATGCGAAGTGTCGTCTCCATCGGCGTGGGGTCGAAGAGCGCAAGCTGCGTCAACTGGCCGTAGAGACCGAAGTCACCGCTGCCCGGTCGGTTGCCGAGGACGAATCGGTGCTCGCGGAGGTGGTTCTCCATCGCACCGAGGAAGCGCTCGTAGCTCGCCTCGATGATCGGTCCGGTCTTCTCGTTCGAGCCCACGACCCAGAGCCGGTCGATCTGGCGCTTCGAGAACAGCTGCTTCAGGCCCTCGAGCTTTTCGTCGGGCTGCTGGGACATCGACCAGCGGGGCAGGATCGCGCCCGCCTTGTCGATGTCGGCAGCGTAGGCCCAGCGGTAGTGGAACATCGCCTTCGTGATCCACTCGTCGCCATAATCCTCGACGAGCGCGTCGAGGAACGCGAGTGCCGGATCGTCCGGGATGACGGAGCGTTCGTTGGGATAGCTCTCCTCGAGGCGCCGGATGAGCGGGGTCGTGTCGGTCATCGCCTTCCGCTCGCCGTCTTCCTCGAGAATCAGCTGGGGCATCAGCTCGACCTTCGGCTTGGGGAGGCCACGGGATTCCGGGTTGCCGTTCTGGATGAAGACGTGCGGCAGGCGGCGATACCGACAGACGGCGCGGAGCTTGCGTGTGTAGGGTGAACCGACGGCGCCCAGGATCGGAAGCGGGGAGTCAGTGCTCATGGAGTTCTCCGTTGTAGGACTCGATCGTGCCGGGAGCCGGCCTCAGGGCTGGGCAGGGATCGCGGCGACGAGGGTCGCGACGGTCCGGGCGACGGCTTCGCGGGCGCGTCGGACGCCCAGGCGCTGGTGCGTCCGAAGTCGGTCCCAGGTCTCGAAGGAGAGCGCGACCTCGAGCGCATCCGCGATCGCCGTCTCGCATCCGTCGAGTTCGGGCAGCCAGAAGCGGAGGTCGGCCCGCATCGTTCGGACGGTCTGGGCGTGCTCCTCCTGGAGAAAAGTCGAGTTGGCTCGCTGGAGCGTGGCGGAGCGCATGTACGGTGTCGCGCGATCGAAGACCTCGAAGCGCGCTGCGAGGAGTCCTGCGGCGCGATCGTCGAGCGAGCCCGCCTGGGGCTTCCGGGCGAAAAGGGGCCGGAGCTCCTCGATCAGGCGATCGTTCATCGCGGCAAAGAGCGTGTCCATGTCCGAGAAGTGGCGAAACACCGTCCGAACGCCCACGTCGGCTTGTGCGGCGACCTGCTGGGCGGTCGGTTGCAGGTTGCCGTCCCCGACGAGATCCAGCAGCGCCTGAACGATCGTCTCGCGGCTTCGCTCGGATCGCTGGATGCGTCCATCCGTGGGGTTGTCTGCTGCGGTCGCCATGGCCGGATTATGGCATAATCGATGCCATAAGATCCAGACGCCCGGGCGGTCTCTTCGCCCGGCGGTGCGGAGACCCGGATGAACCCGACCGATCGTCCCTACATCCTGCACGGCTTCGACGTGTCCTACTTCACGGCAAAGGCCCGCGTAGCCATGCGCTACAAGCAGATCTTCCTCGAGGAGAAGCGCGCGGACGTGAGGTGGATTCTCGAGAACACGGGGTATGCGTTCATCCCGGCGGTCTCGACGCCCGAGGGCGAGGTCTGGCAGGACACCAGTGACATTCTCGATGCCCTCGAGGCCCGTCACCCGAACCCGCCGCTCTATCCTCGGTCGCCGGTACAGCAGATCGTCTGTGCCCTGATCGAAGTCTTTGCCGACGAGGTGATGATGACTTCGGCGATGCACACGCGGTGGGGCACGGAAGAGGGGGAGGCTTCGACGCGACGACGGTTCGGGGCGATGACCGGCTCGATGGAGCAGGGCAATCGGGCGGCGGACCAGATGGTGAAGGGGCGTTTCGCCGTCGGAGCGACGCCGGAGGCCGGCCCTGCGATCGACGAGCACATCACGGCGATGCTTTCGACGCTGTCGGCCCACTTCGACGAGCACGACTTTGTCCTCGGCGATCGGATGAGTCTCGCGGACTGCGCCCTGATGGGGCCGATCTATGCCCACTACTACACCGATCTGCTGTCGCGGCGTCTGCTCCTCGAGACGGCGCTCCCGGTCGTCCGCTGGATCGAGTACTGCAACATGCCCAGTGCGGAGGACCAGGGGGATTGGTTCGCGGACGATGCGCTCCCGCAGACCCTGCTCGACTTTCTCACCGTGGCGGGAGGGGACGGGGCGCCGCTCCTGCTCGCGCTGGCGGAGGTGATCGAGAACTGGGCCGACCAGAACGCCGTCCTCGGCGAGATGCCGCCTCGGGCCATCGAACTCGCGGAGTGGCCGCTCCGGGGCTCGGTGCTGAAGCGGCGCACGCAGATCTACTCCCTGTGGATGATCCAGCGGATTCTCGACCCCTATCGGGCGCTCGAGGCCGCCGACCGCGCGCGGGTCGACGCCGCCCTCGCCGGGACCGGGTGGGAGGCCGTTCTCGCCTACACTCCGAGGCACCGGCTCGAGAAGAAGGGCTTCGATCTCGTCTTCGCCGAGCTGCCTCACTGAGTAGACAGCCAGAATCAGGAGCGCCCCCCACCATGAGTACCCTCCGTCGTTTCGGTCGTGCCGCCGGGTTTGCCTCGAAATTCGGTCGCGCGCTCGCGCCGGCCGTCCGTTTTGGACCGACGCGGCGCGTCGAGATTTCCGACTCGTTCGCAGAGCACTTCCAGCGAAGGCCGGACCAGCCGGCCCTGGTAGGTGAGTCGAGCCGGATGACTTGGAGTGAACTCGATCGCCAGGCGAATCGCGTGGCGAACTGGGCCCTCGGCCAGGGGCTTTCGCGCGGCGACGTCGTAGCCCTCCTGATGGAGAACCGCCCTGAATACGTCGCGACCTGGCTCGGCCTCTCCCGCGCCGGCGTCGTGACGGCGCTGCTCAACACGAATCTGGCCGGGGACCGTCTTGCCCACTGCATCCGTGAGGCGGGCACTTCTCACATGATCGTCGGCAGCGAGCTCGCGGAAGGCGCCGCTTCGGCGTTGCCCGAGCTCGAGACGAAGCCCGAGCTCCTGCTCGCTTCACGTGACGCGGAGACGGATGCGGAGGCCGAGGGCCGGCTCGAGGCTACGTCCTTCGACGCGGCCTGTGAGGCGGCCGGCGACGCCGCCGTTCCGGAGCGGGTCCGCGAAGCGCGACTCGGCGGGGACGGTCTCTTCTACATCTACACGAGCGGAACGACGGGGCTGCCGAAGGCCGCGCGGGTCAGTCACTCGAAGGCGATGACCACGGCGCTCGCGTGCTGGAAGATGCAGACGCTCACGCCCGCCGACCGGCTCTATTGCTGTCTGCCGCTCTACCACAGCGCCGGCGGGATGATGGCCGCAGGTGGGATCCTGATGGCCGGTGGGACCCTCGTGATCGCCCGGAAGTTCTCCGCTTCGCGATTCTGGAGCGACTGCGTTCAGCACGACGTCACCGTCTTCCAATACATCGGAGAGCTCTGCCGCTATCTGCTGAATTCGCCGCCCCACCCGGACGAGAACCGGCACCGGATCCGGACGGCGATGGGCAACGGTCTCCGCCCGGAAGTATGGGAGCCCTTCGTCGAGCGCTTCAAGCTTCCGCGGATCGTCGAGTTCTACGGCGCGACCGAAGGGAACATGGCGCTCATCAACCTCGACGGGAAGGTCGGCGCGATCGGATACGTGCCCGCCTTCCTCCGCAAGGCGCAAGGCATCCGGATCGTTCGCTTCGATGTCGTCGAGGAAGAGGTGCTCCGCGGCGCCGACGGTTTCTGCACGGAGGCGGACGTCGACGAGCCCGGTGAGCTGTTGATCAAGATCAACGCCACGCAGCGCTTCGAGGGCTACACGAACGAAGAGGCCTCGATGAAGAAGATCCTGTCGGACGTGTTCGAAGTAGGAGACGCCTACTTCCGGACCGGGGATCTGCTCAAGCTCGACGAGGACGGATATTTCTACTTCGTCGACCGGATCGGGGACACGTTCCGCTGGAAGGGCGAGAACGTGTCGACGAACGAGGTCGCCGAAGTCCTCGCCGTCGAGAAGGGGATCGAGGAGGCGAACGTGTACGGGGTCGAGGTCCCCGGCGCGGATGGCCGCGCCGGAATGGCGGCGATCGTCGCGACCGACGAGTTCGACCTCGAAGCGTTCGGCCGTCGGATCGAGCAGGAGCTCGCTTTCTACGCCCGCCCGCTCTTCGTCCGTGTTCTTCCGCAGATGGAGATCACCGGAACCTTCAAGCACCGAAAGGTCGATCTCGTCAAAGAGGGTTTCGATCCCGTCGCACTCTCGGATCCGATCTACTACCGCGATCCGGAGAAAGCGGCGTACGTCCCCCTCGATCCGGTCGCCTTCGATCGAATCGTCCGGGGTGAGATCCGGATCTAGAGGATCGGATGTCCCTCGGAACGATCGTGATCGCTCCCCGCTTCCGTGGCCCGCCTGCCTCCGGGAACGGAGGCTACGTCGCGGGTCGTCTCGCGGCTTTCGTGCCGACGGAAGACGCTCAGCCGGCGATCGTCGTTCGACTCGCCGCGCCGCCGCCCCTCGAGACGGCGCTCGAGGTTCGGTCGAGGGAGCACGGGGTGGGACTTTTCGACGGGGAGCGATGCGTCGCGACCGCGAAGCCGGTCGCCCTCGAACTCTCTCCGCCGACTCCGCCTGGGATCGAAGCGACCCGGGAAGCGGCGAGGGCTTATCGGGGGTTTGACGAGCATCCGCTTCCGGGATGCTTCGTGTGCGGCGTCGATCGCGCCGAAGGCGATGGGCTTCGTATCTTTCCCGGTCCGGCGGGTGGGGATGGGCTCTTCGCCGCGCCCTGGACGCCCGACGAGAGCCTTCGGACCGTGGGCGACGTCGTTGACCCGTCCTTCGTGTGGGCCGCGCTCGATTGCCCAGGCGCCTTCTCCTTTCCTCAGGTCGACGGAATCTGTTTGTTAGGCGAGCTGCGCGTACGCCTTCTCGGCAAGGTCCGGGTCGGTGAGCCGTGTGTCGTCACGAGCTGGTCTCTCGCGAACGAAGGGCGCAAGCACACGACCGGAACGGCGATTCACGGCGGCGACGGCGGATGTCGGGGGTATGCCCGCGCGGTGTGGATCCACGTCGACGCCGATTCGGTTCCGCGCGACTGACCGCGAGTTCCGACACGAAGTCCCGGCGTCTGCGATCGTGCGCGCCGCGCACGCGAGGATCCCTCATGTCTCCCGAATCTTCCTCGAGCGAGTACCGTATCTTCGGTAATGAGCTCTCTCCCTTCTCGGTGAAGATCCGTTCCTACTTCCGCTTCAAGGGTGTGCCTCATCGCTGGATCGTGCGGAATGCCGACTCGATGAGCGAGTACCAGAAGTACGCGAAGATTCCGATCATCCCCCTCGTCGTGACCCCCGGCGAGAAGGCGCTGCAGGACTCCACGCCGATCATGGAGGTCCTCGACGATCTCGCGCCGGAGCCCTCCGCTCACCCGAGCGATCCCGTGGCCCGCTTCGTCTCGATTCTGCTCGAGGAGTTCGGAGACGAGTGGGGCAACAAGTGGATGTTCCATCTCCGCTGGGCCCGGGAAGAGGACTGTCTCGCCGCTTCAGGCCGCGCCGCGACCATGATGGCGCCGAAGGGCGACGAGGCCGCCCGCCTCGCGGTGCGCGCTCAGTTCATGGAGCGGATGAAGGGCCGCCTCCATTTCGTCGGCTCGAACGAGGCAACCGGGCCGCAGATCGAGAAGTCCTTCCTCGACGGGCTCGACCGGCTCGAAGCCCACCTCGGAGATCGTCCCTATCTCTTCGGCGGCCGACCGTCCTGGGGCGATTTCGGTCTCTGGGGGCAGGTCTACAACACCTGGACCGATCCGACCGGAGGCGCGTGGATCGAGGGTTCGGCGCCGAACGTGCTCGATTGGATCCACCGCATGACGTGGCCGACGGCCCTCGGGGACTGGGAGGATTGGTCGAGCATCGAGCCGACCCTCGCCCCTTTCCTCGCTGAGCAGGTCGGCGCGCTTTTCTGTCCCTGGACCGTCGCGAACGCCGCGGCCTTCGTTGCAGGAGAAGACGAGTTCAGCGTCGAGCTCGACGGAAAGACCTTCACCCAGCAGCCGCAGAAATATCACATGAAGTCCCTCGTGGTCCTGCGCGAGAAGTACGCTGCTGCTGAGGGCAAGGCGACCCTCGATCCGGTGCTCGCGAAGGCAGGCTGCCTCGAGACTCTCCAGGGAGGCGCGGTTTAGCATGATCGATCTCTACACCGCACCGACGCCGAACGGTCACAAGGCCAGCGTGACCCTCGAGGAACTCGGGCTCGACTACACCGCCCACGCGGTGAATCTGCCGAAGAACGAGCAGAAGGAAGAGTGGTTTCTGAAGCTCAACCCGAACGGACGGATCCCCGTGATCGTCGACCGCGAAGAGGGCGATTTCGCGGTCTTCGAGACCGGCGCGATCATGGTGTACCTCGCGGAGAAGGCCGGACGTCTGCTTCCGACCGACGCGAAAGGTCGCTCCGAGACGATGCAGTGGCTGATGTTCCAGATGGGCGGGATCGGGCCGATGATGGGCCAGGCGAACGTCTTCCATCGCTATTTCCCCGAGAAGCTCCCGTCGGTCATCGACCGCTACCAGAACGAGAGCCGGCGCCTCTTCGAAGTGATCGAGCGCGGCCTCGAAGGCAAGGAATGGCTGGCCGCCGATCAGTACACGATTGCGGACATCGCCAACTACTGTTGGGTCAAGACCTACAAGTGGTCCGGCGTCTCGATCGAAGGCCTGCCGAACCTGCAGCGATGGCTGAAGGCGATCCGGCCCCGGCCCGCAGTCGATCGAGGCCTGGCCGTGCCGGTCAAGGTGAAGAACCTGACCAAGGATGAAGACGCTGCGAAGAAGTTCGCGGAGAACGCGCGCAAGAGCCTGCAGACCTGATCGGAGCCGCGTGTCGCTCCGACTCCTCTCAGAAAGGAAATGAAATGAAGCTCGCCCTCAACGCCGTCGGTTTCGGGCCGAAAGCCTCGGTCAACATGGACCTCGTGAAGCACGCCGAGAGTCTCGGCTTCGAGTCGGCCTGGACCGCCGAAGCCTGGGGCAACGACGCCGTCACGACGGCCACCTGGATCGCCGCCCAGACGACCAAGATCAAGGTCGGCACCGCGATCATGCAGATGCAGGCGCGGACGCCGGCGATGACGGCCATGACCGCGATGACCCTCGACCACCTCTCGGGCGGTCGATTCATCCTGGGTCTCGGCCCGTCGGGCCCGCAGGTCGTCGAGGGATGGCACGGCCAGCCCTACGGAAAGCCGCTGACGCGGACGAAGGAGTACATCGAGATCGTCCGCAAGATCTTCGCCCGCGAAGAGAAGCTCGAGTTCCAGGGCGAGTTCTATTCGATTCCGACCCAGGACCCCAAGGCTTCGGGTCTCGGCAAGCCGCTGAAGAGCATCCTCCACGGGAACCCGGAGATCCCGATCTACACCGCATCGATCAGCCCGAACGGGCTCGAATGCGCGGCGGAGGTCGCCGACGGCGTCATCCCGATGATGTACGACCCGGAGCGCTACGCGGAGTTGCTCCAGCCCTCGCTCGAGGCGGGCTTCGCGAAGGCTGGGAACGGCAAGAGCCTCCAGAACTTCGACGTCCAGGTCGGCATCACGTGCATCGTGAGCGACGACGTCGAGAAGGCGATGATGCCGGTCAAGGCGAACATCGCGCAGTACGTCGGCGGCATGGGCGCTCGGAACAAGAACTTCTACAACGACTACGCCAAGCGCATGGGCTTCGTGGAGGCTGCGGAGGAGATCCAGAACTTCTTCCTCGATGGCAAGAAAGCCGAAGCGATCGCCGCGGTCCCGAACGAGCTCGTGGACGCCGTCCACCTCGTCGGCCCCGCGGACAAGATCCGCGACAGGCTGAAGGCATGGAAGGAAGCCGGCGAGCGCCGTGAGGTCGCTGCGCTCCAGGTCGGCGCCGGTCAGCCCGAAGCGCTGCAGCTGCTCGCCGAAGAGCTGCTCTGAGCTCGCGGCCGGCAAGGGCAGGGGGAGCGCTGCGCGCATCTTGGCGCCCCCCCGCGCCCCCGGCTGCTCGTCGGCATCGCGCTCGGATACGGCGCCGAAGCCCGCGTAGATTGCGCCTTCCGGGGAGCGCGAAGCCGAGATGAATCCCTCGCGGCCGAACGGGCTTCAATCCTCGATGAGGGGCTCGAGCGGGTCGATCTCCGGGGGAGCTTCCTTACGACCGCGCATCATCGTCTTCACGTCCTCGACGACCACGTAGGCCGAGGGGACGAGGAAGAGCGAGATCGTCGAGCCGAAGAGCACGCCGAACCCCAGACTCGTCGCCATCGGGATCAGGAATTGTGCGCTCACGCTGCCTTCGCGCAGGATCGGCGCGAGTCCGACGAACGTCGTCATCGACGTCAGGACGATCGGTCGGAAGCGCGCGACCCCGGCGGCACGGACCGCTTCTTCGAGCGGGACGCCTTCGGCGCGACGCTCGTTGATGTAGTGCACGAGGACCAGGCTCGAGTTGACGACGACGCCGGTCAGAGCAACGAAGCCGAAGATCGACATCATCGAGAAGTTGAAGGTCTGGTCCGTGAAGATCTCGCGGACGAAATACATGAACCAGTGGCCGATGATCGCGCCGACGAGGCCGAAGGGGATCACGGCCATGATGATGAGCGGCTGAACGTAGGACCGAAGCGGGATCGCGAGCAGCGCATAGATCAGGAAGAGCGCGACGGCGTAGTTCCGGAAGAGTCCGCCGAGGCTCTCCGCCTGTTCGGATTGTTCGCCCTCCAGCGAGAAGGACATGCCCGGGTAGTCGGCGAGTAGGGTCGGGATGAATTCGCGCTGGAGTTCGGCGAGCACGTCCCCCGCGGCGACCTCCTTGACGTCGACGTCGGCGGTCACGTGGATCACGCGGTTGCGATCCGAACGCTTGATCGTCGCGAAGCCTCGACCGAGCTCGGCTTTGGCGACGGCATAGAAAGGGACCTCGCCGCCGTTCGGCGTGCGGATCCGCAGGTCGTCGAGGTCGGCCAGAGAGCGCCGGTCCTGGTCGGGATACCGGACCATCACGCGGATGTCGTCGCGTCCGCGCTGAATGCGCTGGGCTTCTTCGCCATAGAAAGCCTGGCGGACCTGGCGCGACAGGTCGTCGAGGGTCAGGCCGAGCGTCTGCGCGGCGGGCAGGATGTCGAGCTTGAGCTCTCGTTTGCCCGCGCGGAAGGAGTCGCTGATCTCGAATACGCCCGCCTTGGTCGCGAGCTCCGCCTTGAGGCGGGAAGCCGCTTCGACGAGCTGGTCGACGTCGTTGCTTCGAAGCTGGATGTCGATCGGGTCGCCGGCATCGAAGTACGCCGCATTGAAGGCGAGCTCGACCACGTCCGGGATGGCGGGCGTGTTCTGGCGCCAACGTTCCTTGATCTCCGCGGCACTGATCGGGCGGTCGTCCCCGGACTGGATCGAGATGCGGATCTCGGCGAGATGGCTGCCCGAAGCGCCGGACGGGTCCCCGGGCCCGGAATCGCCTGCGTTCGGTTGCTGGCCCACCGAGAAGAGTATGTGCTGGATCAGCTCTTCGGCGTCGAAGCCTTCTTCGGCGAGCTCGGCCTTCGTTGCGTAGGCGGCCTCGAGGACGACCTGCGCGGCGTTCTCAGTTGCGTCGATCGGAGTGCCCTGCGGCATCGTGAGCGTCGCCGTCACGTAATCGCTCTCGATCGGCGGGAAGAACGAGAAGTTCATCTTGGCCGGTCCGATGCCGGTGCCGAACGTCGTGAGGGCGATCAACAGAATGCCGATCCCGCCCGCGATGACCGCGTATCGATTTGCGAGGGCGCGATCGAGGAGCGGGCGATAGCGCTCCCGGGCGAGACGGGAGAGGCTTCCGGCCATGCGCGCCTGGAAGGCCTTCCAGCGGGCCTGGATCGAGCCTGGGGCGAGCTCTCTGCCGCTTGCGCTGGGCTTCATGTGGCCGAGATGAGCCGGCAGGACGAGCTGAGACTCGATCACCGAGAAGACAAGGCAGAGCGAGGCCGAGAGGCCGATCACACCGAAGATCTGGCCCATCGTGCCTGGCGCGAAGATCATCGGCCCGAAGGCGGCGATCGTCGTCAAGACGCCGAAGATCACCGGGATAGAGACTTCCTGCGTTCCCTTGATCGAGGCTTCGAGCGGATCTTCCGCCGCTTCCTGGTGGCGATGGACGTTCTCGCCGACCACGACCGCGTCGTCGACGAGGAGGCCGAGGACCATGATGAAGGCGAAGAGCGAGATCACGTCGATCGAGACGTCGGCGTAGGGGAAGACGAAGAGCGCTCCGAGGATCGAGAGCGGAACGCCGATCGACACCCAGACCGCGAGCTTCAGCCGGAGGAAGAGAGCGAGCACGACGAACACGAGCACGAACCCGGAGAGGCCGTTCTTGATCAGGATGTTGAGCCGGTCTTTCAAGGTCTGGGACTCGTCATCCCAGATCGTCATGGAGAGACCGTTCGGCAGAAAGGCGGAGAACTCCTTCAGATGGGCGCGGACGGCGTCGACGACCCGGATCACCTTCTGGTCGCCGACCCGATAGGCCTTGATCGTGATGGCCGGATTCCCATCGAAGGTCGCATAGAGGTCGTCGGGCTCGAAGCCGTCGACGACGGAGGCGACGTCGGAGAGGAGCAGGCGCGTGCCGTCGGCTTCCGTCCGCAGCACGATCTCCTCGAACTCGCTCCCGACGTAGGCCTGGCCTTTGGTCCGGAGGAGGATCTCGCCGCCGGTGGTCTTGATCGAGCCGCCCGGGCGATCGAGGGACCCGCGGCGGACGGCGGCGACGACCTCGTCGAAAGTCAGATCGTGCCGTCGGAGCGTCTCTTCCGCGACCTCGATCGAGATCTCGTAATCGCGGACGTTCCGCAGCTCGACCTGGGTGACGTCCGGGAGCGAGGCAATCGAGTCGCGGATGCGCTCGCCGTAGACCTTGAGCGAGCGCTCGGAGGTGTCCGCGGAGACGGCGATCGCGACCGCGGTGTTGCGGACATCGAAATGGCTGACGATCGGCTTCTCGGTCTCTTCCGGGAAGGTCGTGATCGAGTCGACGGCGTTCTTGATCTCCGAGAGCGCGCGATCGATCGGGTAGCCGGTCATGAGTTCGGCGCTCACGCCGCAGGCGCCCTCGGCGGCGGAGCTCGTGATCTCCTCGATGCCGTCGATGCCGTAGATCTCCTCCTCGATCCGGATGCAGACGCCTTGTTCGACTTCTTCCGGCGCGGCGCCCAGGTAGACGACGTTGATCGCGATCACGTCGACTTCGATCTCGGGGAAGGCGCGCTGCTGGATCACGGGTAGGCTGACGACGCCGCCGATGATCATGAGCGCCATCAGCAGATTGGCGGCGACGTGGTTGCGGGCGAACCACGCGATGGCGCGAGTCACGGAATGACTCCCGCCTCGCCGGCGTTCCGGCCGGCGAGGTCCGAAGGCTCCCCAGCCTCAAGCGTTTCGGCGACGGCGGCCTCCGGTGCTGCGCTCACCCGGACGAGCATGCCATCGATCGCGGCGTCCAGGGGAGAGGTACACACCCGCTCGCCGGGCGCGAGGCCGGCACCGATCACGACGCGGTCTCGCTCGGTCCGAAGGACCTGCACGTTCCGGAATTCGATCCGGTCTCCCTCGTCGATCACGTAGACCCGGCGATCCGCGCGGAGCGCGTCCCGCGGAACCACGTAGGCCTCTTCGACGATGCGTCCCTCGATCTCCGCGTCGACGAAGAGACCGATCGCGAGCGGCGCGCTCCGCGGCGGTTCGAGCCGATAGGGTTCGGGCACGCGAACGACGAGGGGGATCATCCGGCTCTTGGGGTCGAGCTCGGCCTCGGTCCGGTCGAGCACGCCCTCCCACTGGTGTTCGCTCCCGGCGAAGCGCGCGGACAGCACGACGCGGGCGCCGATCGAGTCGGCTTCCCCCGCGATCGCGGCGCGCATCTGGTCGAGGTCGAGATAGGCGAGCTCGCGATCGGGGACGGGAAGCCGGACCTCGGCGTAGTCGATCGCATAGAGGGTCGCGATCGCGGTTCCGCGATTTACGAACTGGCCGAGGTCGACCTGTTCGTTCCGGACCCGACCGCGGTAGGGGGCGCGGATCTCGGTCCGGGAGAGGTCGCGTTCGGCGCGCTCGAGGCGGGCCTGGGCTTCGCGGAGGCTGGCCTCGGCGATGCGATGGGCGTTCTCGGCGTCGTCGATCCGGGCCTCGCTCGCGACTGAGCGGTCGGCAAGTCGACGTTGGCGCGCGAGCTCCTTGTCTGCGCGACCGAATTCGCTCTGGGCGCGCGCGACCTGAGCGCGGGCGGCTTCGCGATCGACCCGGTAGTCGGCGTCGTCGATCCGAGCGAGGAGCTCCCCTTCGTCGAAGAAGCCGCCGGCGACGAGCTGGTCGGACATCTCGATGACTTCGCCGGAGACCTGCGGAATCAGGGCGCTCTCGGTTCGCGGGGTGACCGAGCCGTTGGCGCGAACGGTGAAGCGGACCTCGGTCGGCGCGGCGGTGACGGTCCGGACGAGGGGCGCGGCGCTCTGCTGGGGGCGGTCCTCGGGCGTCTGCTGGAAGGAGATCAGCAGGGCGACCACGCCGAAGGCAGCGAGGAGAATCAGCAGCGGGGTCCGGGCAGCGGATCGGCTCATCGTGCGCCCGCCCTCGAGCGCGGAGGGTTCCGCGGGTCGAGCTCGAGCGGAGTCCGGACGATCTCCGGGGTTCGCAAGAAACGATTTTCACGGCAGGCACTTAGCGGCATTGGGGATCCGGGCCGGGCCAGGCGTGAGCGGGGCCGGGGAGGAGTCGAATTCAGCACGAATCGACGTGGGGGGAGCGCACCGGACGCTAGGTAGGCGCCCTGTCACTGTCAAACGGGCCTGCGTCAGCCAGGACCTGGGTCTCGACCGCGCTCGCTTCTCTAGACTGGGCCTGAGGAGAAATCCGACATGGCCCCGGATGCCCCCGCGACCCGAACCCAATACCGAACCTGCCCGCTCTGCGAGGCGACCTGTGGCCTTGCCGTCGAGGTCCAGGGCGACCGGGTTCTTCGTGTGCGGGGCGACGAGAACGACCCTTTCAGCCGCGGCTTCGTCTGTCCGAAGGGCGCGAATCTGGGCGAGCTCCATCACGATCCCGATCGTCTCCGCACGACCCGGTCATCGACACGGCGAGCGGGAACGGCGCCCTGAACGGGATCCCCGTCGAGGTCGCTGCCGCCTAGCGTCTGGCGGGATCGTTGTCCGGCGTCCTGCCGACGTGGAGTTCGATCGCAGTCCGTCGTCGTGGGGGCCTACAGATCGACCGCGGCGCGGAAGCCCTGGTGGATGGCGCCTTCGATGTAGCCGACGCCGTCGACGTCGCCGATCGGGACGACCGGGACGCCGCTCGCGCGGAGCGCCTCGAGCGGGTCGGGATTGGCGGCGAGGCCTTCAGCGATCACGACCGTGTCCGCCGGGACGAGGGACTCGATCGGCCCTTCGTCTTCCCCTTCGGCCTTGCCGCTGAACCGGACGGCGTCCGTCGTGATCTCGAGGGGCTTCGCGTCCGTCACGAGTTCGACGCCCGCTTCGCGGAGGTCGTGGAGGACCCGCCAGCGACGCGGGTGGGCCATCTCCATGGCCACCACGGGGCCGCGTTCGATCACCGTGACCTCGCGGCCGCGCTCGGCCAGGAACTCGGCGAGTTCGGCGCCGACGAGTCCTCCGCCGAGGATGACGACGCGCTTGCCCATGGGCATGAAGAGCTTCGAGGCGCTGCGGAGGCGGGACGGATCGGTCGTGATGCCGAGGGTCCGGCCGGCCGCGATCGCCAGGCGCGCGTAGAGCGGGATCCCGAGGCGCTTCGAAGTCGCAGGGTCGCCCGCGAGCACCAGGCGGAGGTCATCGCCATCCCACACATGGGAAAGGTCCGCGCCGGGGACGTCGCTCGACTCGCGTCGCGCGCCCAGGCCGGCGAGCACGACGTCGGGGGAGAGCGCTCGGATCGACTCGGCGGTCGCCGCGGCACCGAGGCGGACGTCGACCTTCGAGGCGGCGAGGCGCGCTTCGAACCAACGGAGCAGGCGTTCGTTCGGCTCGTAGGGGAGGGCGGCGAAGCGCAGGGTGCCTCCGACCTGGTCTTCCTTCTCGAGAAGCGTGACCTGATGGCCGCGCTGGGCGGCCGTACAGGCCGCTTCGATTCCGGCGGGCCCGCTTCCGACCACGACCACGCGCTTCGGCGTCGGGGCCTGCTCCCGCAGGAGCGGCGCCAGCTCGGTCTCTTCGGCGAGGGTCGGATTGACGGCGCACTTCACACGGCGGTCGAAGAAGGGCTGTGCGACGCAGACATAGCAGTAGATGCAGGGACGGACCTCTGCGAGCCGACCCTCCGCGAGCTTCTTCACGAGTTCGGGCTCCGCGAGGAGCGGTCGGCCCATCGCGACCAGATCGACTTCGCCGTTGCGAATCGCCTGCTCACCGCGGTCCACGGTGATCCGTCCCGCGGTGATGACCGGAACGTCGACCGCGCGCTTGATCGCGGAAGCGAAGCCGAGGAAGCCGCCTTCGAAGTGGACGATCGGGCCCTCGGTGAAGCCCGCGCCCATCGGGTCGGAGTAGGCGCTCACGTGGATCGCGTCCGCGCCCGCTTCCTGGGCGAGCCTCGCGGTCTTCGCGGCTTCTTCGACGACGATGCCGCCCTCGACGCCGATCTCCTTCGCGTCGAGCCGGCACCAGACGGGCAGTTCTCCTCCCGTGCGCTCCTTGCATGCTCGGATCACTTCGCAGAGGAGTCGGGACCGCCCTTCCACGTCGCCACCATACTCGTCCTCCCGGAAGTTCCAGGCCGGCGAGTGGAACTCGGAGAAGATGTAGCCATGGGCTGCATGGATCTCGATCGCGTCGAATCCGGCCCGCTGGGCCCGCTCCGCGGCGTCCGCGAAGGCATTCACGAGCCACTCGATGTCTTCGTGGGTGGCTTCCTTGACGGACGGCTTCCCCCCGCCGGAGGCCTTGGCCATGTCCATCATCTCTTCCATCGAGAGATCGAGCGGCCCGCTCAGCCCCTGCTTCTTGCGCGGCTTCGAGGGCATCAGGAGCTGACGGCCTTCGATCGTGTCGAGGCGGCCGACCTTGCCGTGGTGTGCGAGCTGGATCGCGATCTTGCCGCCCTCGGCGTGGACGGCTTCGGTCAGCGCCTTCAGGCCGGGGAGATACTTGTCGTCGGAGACCGCGATTTCGTGCGCCGAGTTCGCGCCCATCGGATAGGCCGCGCTCGTGTTTTCGGAGATGATGAGCCCGACCCCGCCCCGCGCGCGCTCCACGTAGTAGTCGATGGTCGGCTGTCGCACGACGCCATCCGCCTCGACGAGCTCGACGCCCATCGGCGCCATCACGACACGGTTCGGCAGCTCCATCGAGCCAATCTTCGTAGGGGAGAGGAGGTGGTCGAGGGGCACGGGCGACTCCTTGGGGCCGTCGAGGGTAGCGAGGTCGGGGAGCCTACTCGGGGGGCGATCGCCCGAAGGCCGACGGGTCGGGCCGCTCAGGCGATCACGCCCTCCCCACGCAGAGCAGTCAGCTCATCCTCGCCGAGCGCGAGGTCGCCCTCCAGGACTTCCGTCGTGTGCTCGCCGACCAGCGGCCACTTGTCGGTGGGGCCCTCCGGGCTCGAGGAGAACTTGATCGGATTGCCGTGCACATGGACGGGGCCGTCCCGACCCTCGACCGGAACCTCGCAAATCATCTCGTGGGACTGCACGTGCGGATCGTCCAGCAGGTCGTGGCCCTCGTAGGAAGGTCCCGCGACGACGCCCGACTCGGCGAGGATCCGCGAGGCTTCGAGCTTCGTCTTGTCGGCGGCCCAGGCCTCGACGGCGGGCCGGATCACGCTCTCGGTATGGTCGCTCCAGCCCTTCCGGGTCGAAAAGCGTTCGTCGGTCTTCCAGTCCGAGCAGCCGATCAGGTCCGCGAGGGCTTCGAACTGGTGTTCGCGACCGACCTGGAGAACGAACATCCCGTCGCTCGCGTCGAAGCACTGGAGGATGCCCGGCCATGCCTTGAGGCTCTGGTCGTGGATGCCGATCGACGGGCCGAACGCGACCATGTCCATGATCGAGATCATCGCGTCCATCATGGCGACGTCGACCTTCTGTCCGCGCCCGGTCTGGTTCTTGTGATGCAGCGCCGCGAGGAGTCCCACCATCGCGAAGAGGCCCGAGCCGATGTCGCCGATCGCGCCGGCGACGCCGATGTTGGGTCGGCGGCCCTCCTCCGGACGGAAGGAGTAGAAGCCGCTCATCGCCTCCGGCACGCAAGCGTAGGCCGGCCAGCTCCCATAAGGCGTTTCGCGCAGCGAACCGAACCCGGAGACCGCGACGTAGACCAGGCCCGGATGAATTACCGAGAGCGTGTCGTAGCCGAGGCCGAGGCGCTCCATCGTGCCGGGCTTGAAGTTCTCGACGACGACGTCGTAGGACGACACGAGCTTCTTGAAGAGCTCGGCGCCCTTCGGGTTCTTGAGGTCGAGGCCGAGGCTTCGCTTCGCGAGGTTGTTGCGAAGGAAGGTCGCGCCTTGCTCCGAGCCGTCCCTGTCCGTGATGGACGGAAGGCTGCCGCGACCGGATTCGCCGCGGGTCGGGTGTTCGACCTTGACCACGTCCGCGCCCATCCGCGCGAGGAGCTGGGTGCCGAAGGGCATCGCCTGCATCTGCTCGACGGCGAGGATGCGGACTCCTTCGAGGGGCAGTCCATTGGTTTCGCTCATGGCTCGTCCTACTCCGGGTCCGCGATCTTGATCAGCTGCTTGCCGAGGTTCTTGCCTTCGAAGAGGCGGAGGAAGGTCTTCGGCGTGTTCTCGAATCCCTCCTGGATGTCCTCCTCGATGGCGATCTCTCCGCTCGCGCTCCACTTCGCGAGGTCGGCAATCGCCTTGCCTGCGTTCGTGACGTGATCGAAGAGGATGAAGCCCTTGACCGAAAGCCGCTTGATCACGACCTGCATGATGTTGCTGGGCCCAGGGGGCGGCGTCGCCTCGTTGTAGCCCGAGATGCCGCCGCACATCGTGATCCGTCCACGCTCGGCCATCGCGAGCAGCGCCGCATCGAGGATGTCGCCACCGACGTTGTCGAAGTAGAGGTCGACGCCGCCGGGGAACTCTTCGCGCATCCGCTTGCGCACGTCTTCGTTCTTGTAGTCGATCGCGGCGTCGAGCTTCGCTTCCTCGATCAGCCAGCGACACTTGTCCGGTCCCCCGGCGATGCCGACGACCTTTCCGGCGCCACGGATTCGGGCGATCTGCGCCGCGACGGATCCGGTCGCGCCGGCGGCGCCGGAGACGAGCACGTTGTCGCCTTCCTGGACCGGATGGATCTCGTCGATCCCGAAGTAGGCGGTCATGCCGGTGGCGCCGAGGACCGAGAGGACGCGCTGGGGCGGGATGCCGTCGGGCACGCGGGAGACGCCGCCGAAGGCAGTGGGCGTGCCGTCGGTCAGGTAGTACTCCTGCCAACCGAACATGCCGGAGACGAGCTGTCCCTTTTCGAAGTCGGGATGCTTCGACTCGATCACCTGTCCGACGGTGCCGGCGCGCATGACCTCGCCGAGCTGGACCGGCGGGACGTAGCTCTCGACGTCGTCGATCCAGCCGCGCTGGGCCGGCTCGAAGGCGAGGAAGAGGTTGCGGATCAGGAGTTCGCCCTCGGCGACGCCGGGGATCTCCTCGCTCGCGAGTTCGAAATCGCTCTCCTTCACCATGCCGACGGGGCGGGCGGCGAGGCGCCATTGGCGGTTCGTGTAGGCCATGTCTTGTCTGTCTTCCTTATGGGAGGGGTCTCTGATGCTCGCGGCTGTCCTCAGCGCTCGAGGCCGTCTTCAGGGCTCTGGGCTGTCCTCAGCGCTCGAGGCCGAGCTCGGCGAGGATCTCGTCCGTGTGTTCACCGAGGGTCGGTGCGTGACCTTCGAGGGTCGTGGGCGTCTTCTCGAACCGGGCCGCGGCGCGGGCCTGACGGATCCGGCCGGCGACGGGGTGATCGGTCTCGACGACGATGCCGGTCGCTTCGACCTGCGGGTGCCGGATGATCTCCGAGAGCGGCAGGATCGGGGCGCAGGGGACCTGTTCGGCGTCGAGGCGTTCGAGCCATTCCTCGGTCGTCTTCGTGAGGAGAACGTCCGCGGTCTGGTCGAGTCGTTCCTTCGCGTAGGCGACGCGGCCGCCGGCGGTTCGGAAGCGTTCATCGTCGAGCCACTCGGGGTGTTCGAGCGCGCGGGTGAGTCCTTCCCACTCGGAATCGGAGACCGCACCCGCCGTCATGAAGCCGTCGGCCGTCTCGAAGACGAGGTCCTGCGCGAGGGCGTTGCGCGGCACGTCCGCTTCGCTGCCGACGAAGGTGTGCCCCGCGTATCCCTCGGGCCAGGCGAGGGCGATCATCGCGTCGAGCATGGCGAGCTTCACGTGCTGGCCTTCGCCGGTGCGTTCCTTCGCGAGGAGCGCCGCGGTGATCGCCTGCGCTGCGGTCATCGCGGTCACCTTGTCGGGGATCACGACCCGCATCATCCTGGGCCGTCCGACGCCGCGGTCGCCTTGGATCGTGGCGAGTCCGGAGAGCGCCTGGATCACCGGGTCGTAGACGCGCTTGCCCGAATAAGGCCCCGTCTCGCCGAAGCCCGAGATGGAGACGTAGATCAGGTCCGGCTTGATCTTCTTGAGCGCCTCGTGCCCGATCCCCATGCGGTCCACGACGCCGGGCCGGAAGTTCTGGACGAACACGTCGGCGGTCTCGACGAGCTTCTTCAGCGTGTCCATGTCCGGGTCCTGCTTCAGGTCGAGGACGATCGATCGCTTGTTTCGGTTGATGGTCGCGAAGCTCGCGGTGATCCCGTCGCGGGGGGCTCCGAGGCGGCGCACCAGATCGCCGACCCCTGGGCTCTCGACCTTGATCACGTCGGCCCCCTGGTCGCCGAGCAGACAGGTGGCCATCGGGCCCGAGAGCATCGTGGTCAGGTCGATGATGCGATAGCCCGCGAGGGGGCCCTTCGCGCTGGGCTCGGACATGGGGGGCCTCCGGAGACGGCTTCGCGCCGGAATAACGCGGCCCGAAAGTTAGCAGCCAGGAAACCCGTCGGTCGCGTCGCGGCGCCCGGAGTCGGGTATCCTGAATCCCATGTCGCCCACCTCCTCCGATCCGCACGACCCGACCGCGAAGCCGACCCTGCCCGACGGAGTCGTGGCCTTCGTGAAGCGTGACTGCCCGACCTGTGAGCTGGTCGGCCCGGTTCTGGCGGCTCTCTCGAAGGAGACGCCGCTCACGGTCTACACCCAGGACGATCCCGCGTTCCCGGACGGCGTCGAGCGGATCGACGACACCGACCTCGCCGTCTCCTGGCATCACGAGATCGAAGCCGTGCCGACCCTCCTCCGGGTCGAGGGCGGCCAGGAAGTGGAACGTGCCCTCGGTTGGCATCGCGGAGAGTGGGAAGCGCTGACCCGCGTCTCCGACCTCGGACCGGGGCTCCCGGAGCTTCGTCCGGGCTGTGGTTCGCTTTCGGTCGATCCGTCCCGCGCGCCCGAGCTCGCGATCCGCTTCAGCGGCTCGAAGCTCACGGCGCGACGCGTCGAGATCGCCGAGCTGGAGGACGAACAGGAAGCCTTCTTCGATCGCGGCTGGACCGACGGGCTGCCGATCGTGCCGCCGACCGAAGCGCGCGTCCTGAGCATGCTCGAGGGGACGTCCCGCGCGCCGGGCGAGGTCGTCGCGACGGTTCCGCCGGATCTCGCGCCGTGTACGGTCGAGAAGGTCGCGATCAACGCCGTCATGGCCGGTTGCAAGCCTGAGTACCTGCCCGTCGTGATCGCCGCGGTGGAAGCGGCGTGTACCGACGAATTCAACATCCACGGGCTGCTCGCGACGACGATGTCGGCGGGGCCCGTGCTCGTCGTGAACGGACCGATCCGGAACGCGATCGGGATGAACGCGGGCAAAAACGTGTTCGGTCAGGGCAACCGTGCGAACAGCACGATCGGCCGCGCGCTCCAGCTGGTCATTCGGAACGTCGGCGGCGGGCGTCCCGGCGAGGTCGACCGCGCGACCCTCGGCAACCCGGGCAAGGTCGGCTTCTGCTTTCCCGAGGACGAAGAGGGGTCGCCCTTCGCGCCGCTCAACACCGAGTTCGGCTTCGAAGCCGGAACCAATACCGTCATGCTCTTCCCGGGCGAAGGGCCGCGGACCGTCGTCGATCAGATCGCGCGGGATCCGGAGTCGCTCTGCCACATGTTCGCGGACGCGCTCCGCCACATGCTGACGCCGAAGATGGTGCTCGCCTTCGATGCGATCGTCGTCGTCTCGCCGGAACACTCCCGCATCTTCCGTGAGGCGGGCTGGAATCGCGAAGATTTCCGGAAGCGTCTCCACGAGCTCACGCTTATGGAAGGCGACGACCTCGTGCGGGGCGCCCGGGGAATCGCCGACGGCCTACCCGACTCAGTGCGCGGAAACAAGATTCCCAAGTTCAAGCCCGACGGTCTGCGGATCGTTCACGCGGGAGGCGGTGCGGGGCTCTTTTCCGCGATCATTCCCGGTTGGGCCAACGGCGAGATGGGCTCGGCGCCCGTCTGCCGGGTCATCGCGCCTTGAGCGGCCACGGCCGCGTGCACAAGGAGATCTCCTCATGACGACCGTTCTTCTCGATCCTTCGAGCGAGGCCGTTCCGGCGGAGCGCGTGCGGCCGGCCCGGCTGGCCGAGCTCACGGGCAAGACCGTCGGCCTGCTCGACATTCGGAAGGCCCGCGGCGACGTGTTCCTCGATCAGCTCGAAGAGCGTCTGGCCGAGCGCGGCGCGTCCGTGATCCGGTACGCGAAGCCGACGTTCACCAAGCCGGCGCCGATCGACCTCCGGCATGAGATCGCGACCCAGTGCGACGCCGTGGTCGAAGCCCTCGCGGATTGAGGCAGCTGCACGTCGTGCAGTGTGCACGACACGGTGGACCTCGAGGATCGCGGCGTTCCCTCCGTCTTCGTCTCGACGGTCGAATTCGTCGACGGCGCTGACGTCCAGGCGAAGTCGCTCGGCACCGTCCCGAGCGCAGTCTACGTCGAGCATCCGATCCAGGATCGGACGGACGATGAGATGCGCGCGATCGCCGACAAGGCGGTCGACGAAGTCGTGGCGCGGATCGTCGGCTAGGCCGCGATCCGGCCACGTGCGCTGCACGTGACGATCGTCGTTGGTCAGACCGTTCGCCCCGTGGCGTGACGAATCCGCGTCAATCTCCGAGCACCTTCCCCTGGAGCTCGCTCGCGCCGACCTTGACGTCGAGCCAGTCCGCCGAGAGCTGGGCCCAGCGAAGCGCCTGGTCGCGGGTCATGTCGTCGATCCGGTCGAGGTGGGCGAGAACGAGCTTCACGCCGTCTGGGTTCATCTCCGCGATCTGGCCCGCCATCTCGAGCGCGCCGGCTTCGAGGGCGTCGGAGTCGAACACGGCGCTCGCGAAGCCGATCCGGAAGGCTTCGTCGCCGTCGATCTCGCGGCCGGTCAGCAACATCTGCTTGGCGTTCGTCACGCCGCACTCTCGTGCCCAGCGCGTCGAGGCGCCCCAGGCACCGAGGCCCGTTCCGAGCTTCTTGAGGTGCCAGTCGCTGATCCGGGACTGACGGCCGACGAGGCGGAAGTCGCAGGCGATCGCGATCTCTGCGCCCCCGGTCGTGCAGATGCCGTCGATCATGGCGATCGAGGGCTTGAGCAGGTCGTCGATCTTGTTCGTCAGGTTGAAGCCCTGTTCTTCGCCGACGCCCGAACCTTCCATGATGGCGTTCACGTCGACGCCGGCGCTGAAGCAGGGGCGGCCGTCGGGGCGGGGCGCGCCGCGAAGAAGGAAGACGCGAATCTCGGGGTCGTTCGCGATCTGATCGACCGCCGCGTCGAGGGCGTCGAGAAGCGGGCCCGTCAGGGCGTTCAGCTTCTCGGGGCGGTTGAGGGTCACGATCGCGATGCCGTCATCGCGCTTCTCGAAGAGGATCGGGGACTCGGACATTGTGGGCTCCTGGCGGCGGCTCGCCGCGGATCACGGATCGCGCCACCATAGCGAGCGCTGCCAGGAGGAACGAAGCATGCCCGTCCGCGGACTCGACCACGTCGCGCTCACCTGTGCCGACGTCGAAGCGACCCTCGATTTCTACAAGCGCGTGCTCGGCGCGACGACGATCTACGAAGATCTCTGGCGGGAGGGAAAGATCCCGGTCGTGCTCCTGCAGGTCGGAGCGAGCCGGCTCTCGATCCACGATGCGGCGAAGCCCGCGTCCCCCCATGCGGACCGGCCGACTCCGGGCTCGGCCGATTTCTGCTTCCGCTTCGATGGACCGATCGAGGAAGCCCGCCAGCTCCTCGTGGACCAGGGGGTCGAGGTCATCGAAGGCGAGGGGCTGCGACCCGCCGCGGACGGTGAGATGGGGCTCTCGGTCTATTTCCGGGACCCCGACCAGAACCTGCTCGAGCTCTTGTCGACCGAAGGCTGACGATCAGTTCCGGATCGCGTTCTTCATGTCCGCGAACTCCTGATCGAAGATCGGGAAATAGCACTCGGCGTTCGGCAGGACCCAGAAGACGTTCTCGGTGATCGCCTGGTGGACCATCTGGCCGACTTCGTCGCTCGAGATGCCGCCATCGACGGTCGCGTCGACTGCCTTCCACAGCTCCTTGACCTCATCCGGGAGCGGTCGCTCGCCGCGCGGCTGACCGTCCGGGCCTGAACGGTCGAACTGGGACGAGATGTTGGTCGCGACGCCACCCGGGCAGACGAGGGTCACACCCACGTTCGACTGCTTCATGGCGACCTCGACCTTGAGCCCCTTCGAGAGCCCCACGATCGCGTGCTTCGTCGAAGTGTAGGGCCCGTGGCACATGGCGGTCATGAGGCCGCCGGCCGAAGAGACGTTCACGACGTGCGCCTCGTCCTGTTCGAGCAGGTGGGGCATGAAGGTGCGGATCCCGTTCACCGTCCCCCAGTAGTTGACGTCGACGACCCAGTCCCAGTCGTCATCGTCGAGCTCCCACGCGTATCCCGGCGCATAGACCCCTGCGTTGTTCACGAGGATGTGGACGGCGCCGAAGCGCTCCAGGGTCTTCTCGGCGAGGCGTTCGATCTCGGCCTTCTGCGCGACGTCCGTCGGGACTTCGAGTACGTCGGCACCGAGGGTACGGACTTCCTCCGCGGCGGCGGCGAGCCGATCCGCGCTCTGGCTTGCCATGACGATCTTCACGCCGTGGCCCGCGAGTGCCTTGGCGATTCCGAGTCCGATGCCGCTGCTGGCGCCGGTCACGACCGCGACGCGGCCTTCGAGGTTCTGCATCTCGTGAGACTCCTTTGCTCGAGTCGAGCTACTCGAGCAGGTTGTTCTGGATCGCTTCTCGCTCGGCGTCGGAGAGGCCGAGGCCCTGCGAGAGATAGGTGTCGAAGTCGCCCCAGTCCGCGGTGACGGCGTCGAAGGACGACTGGATGTAGGACTCCCGCACGCCGATCAGGGGCGCGAGAGCATCGTGCCACCAGGCGTTCCCCTGCTGCTTGCTGCGCTCGATGATCTCGGCCCCGGCGCGATTGCTCAGCAGGTACTGCTCGATCACCTGGTCTTCCGGCACACCGAGCGTGAGGAGGACGACGGAGCCCGCCCACCCGGCGCGGTCCTTGCCCGCCGAGCAGTGGAAGAGCGCGGGGACGTGGGTCGGCTCCGCCAGGGCTTTCAGGAAGAGGGAGTAGGGCTCGCGGCGTTCGCGCACGAGGCCGGCGGCGGACTCGATCATCATCTGCTCGGCCTTCCCGTCGCCGAAGATCCGATCCATGTCCTCGGGGCCGGCGTTCTCCATCAGGTCACGGATGTCCGCGCCCTTGGCCGGGTCGGGCATCGGCAGCAGGATGCTCTCCGCCTGGCTCGTCAGGCGGTCCTCGCCCTCCTGCTCGATGTCCTTGGCCGTCCGGAAATCGAAGACGCGTTTCAGCCCGAAGGGCTCGAGGAGGGCGATGTCGTCGTCGGTCGCGTGGGCGAGGTGGCCGGCGCGGAGCAGGCGGCCGGGGGCGAGACGACGACCGTCATGGGTGGTGTGGCCGCCCATGTCCCGGAAGTTGGCGACCTTCTCGAACTGGAGGGGCGAGGGGGCTCGGAAATCGGTCACGGGGCGCTCCTTTCCGCACGTCGTCGGCGGGGAACGAAATCATAACGCCGCGATTCCCGCCCGCCGGGGTGGATTGCGGCGTCGCACGGGCTCCATAGACTCGGAGGTCGCCGCGGGCTCGCGGCCGAACCGAGGAGAGAGACGATGGGACGCTGGAGTCGGGACGAACTGGAAGAAGCCTTCGAGATCTATCAGAAGACGGCGCTCGCGGCGGGCACGTCCGGCGATTGGCGGAAGTGGGCCGACATGTTCACCGAGGACGCCACCTACGTGGAACATCACTACGGCGCCTTCGGCGGTCGCGAAGCGATCTACACCTGGATCCAGAAGACGATGGAAGAGCCGATCAACCGGGACATGCGCTACTTCCCGATCGACTGGTACACGATCGACGAAGACAAGGGCATGATCATCGCCAAGGTCTGGAACCGGATGGTCGACCCGGGCGACGGCAGCATCCATCAGGAACACAACATCACGATCCTGAAGTACGCCGGCAACATGCAGTGGTCCTACGAAGAGGACGCGTACAATCCGGCGAACTTCGGGAAGATGATCCAGGGATGGATGGCGGCGAAGCAGAAGGTCGAAGCCGAGAAGGCCGCTCGAGGCTAGGCCCGGACCAGGGATCGAGCCCCGTCTTCCGCTCCTCCGACGATGTGTCGGAAAGGCGGAGAGGCGGAGCCGACGCCGACGCGGCGCATCAGTCTTCGAACGAGCGGACACCGAGGATGGACGTGTCGACGCCCGCGGTCGTGACCAGCACTTCCTCGGACGCCGCGAAGGCGGCCTCCGCATCTAGGCTCTCGCCCCACTCCTCGAGCCCGTCCTCCGCGGCCGCGAAGGCGTCGGCTTCGGCGGCGTCCCGGGCCTCCCGGATCTGTCTCGAGCGTTCCGCTTCCTCGAAGCGCAAGAGCGTCTCGTCGCTCCAGCAGCTCGACTCCGATTCCTGCGTCCAGTAGTCCGAGGACGAGAAGCCGAAGCGCGCAGTCACGCACTCTTCCGCCAGGGAGAGATCGTCTTCCGGGCCATCGTAGGCGATCGTGACGCCGCAACTCTCCGCCTCGAAGGCCGCGGCGCTCTCCTGGATCGCCCGGGCGATGGCGTTCGTATCGATCCGGTTCGAAACCGAGGGGAACGCGTCGATCGGGATCCGCACGTTCGCATGACACTCGCGATTCGTGACGTTGCCCTCTTCGTCGCGGGTCTCGAAGACGGCGATGCCGATGATCGGGTCGACGTCGGAGGAAAGCGCGAGCGAGACCTGCGCCGTGGCATCGGGCCCGAGGTCCCGACAGGCGTCGGCGCCGGGGGCGGTGGCGGTGGCGGTCGACCCGATCAGGGTCACGGCCAGGGCGAGGCCGGTTCGGGAGGGTCGTTCGGGGAGCGGGCGAGGACGGGTCGGGGGGCGCATGGCGGATTCCTCCGCCGCGGCGTGCGCGGCGTGTCTGGGAGACACACGATGCGACGCTCCCCAGGGCGGGATGGTTCCCGCGGAGGTGACCGGTCCGGGGGAGGGGCCAAGGGCGTGCGGCGCCCCCGGCGTCCGACGGCGCTTCAGCTCAAAAGTATTGAAGGACGCTCTCGGGATGGCGTCGCTTCAGGTTGCGGAACCAGACGCAAGCCGGATAGAGCACGACGAGAACGCCCCCCGCGGCGAGCCAGGTCTCCTGGAGCCCGCGGAGCATCATGCCGCCCGTGATCGCCGTCGCTGCCGCCCCGAGCACGATGAAATGGAGCATGTAGAAGAAGAGCGCCGTCTGACCGTAGACGAGGAGCGGGTTGTTCGGGTTCGCTGGCTTCGTCAGGCGCCGCTCGGTTCGCAGACAGATCACGAGGCCGAGAGCCATCAGGCCGAGCTCCAGGAGCGAGTAGGCGAGGGCCGGCGGGTACTTCGACATGTGAAGGAACTGGATGACCGACCGGTCGTCCCGCAGCAAGCCCATGTTTCCGTATCCGTTGTGACTGCGGATGAACGACCAGAGGAGCAGAGCGGTCAGCCCGCAGAGAAGAAGAAGTTTCTCCGTCTCCTGGCGGCCGGTCTCGTTTGCCGGCTGGGCGAGGAGATGCCGCCCGAAGGCCCAGCCGAGCAGCATCATCGCGAGCCAATGGGCCATCGGATACGCGTTCGCGACGAACTCGCCGTTGCCCGGAACGAAGAGCAGCGTGGTCAGCGTCGAGAAGTGACCGACCGCGCCAGTCGAGAGGTCGTTCGGGATCGGGAACAGGTAGAAGAGGATGAACTCGCTTCCAGCCAGCCAGGCGAGGCCGATCGCGAGGAGAACCGCCGTTGGAAGTCGACGCAGGACGACCATCGCGATCATCGAGGCGCCGATCGCGAAGAGCACCTGGAGCATCAGGACCCCGGTTCCCGCCATGAGAGAGAGGAACCCTTCGCAGGCGAGAAGGATGCCCGCGCGAATCAGCAGATGACGGTCGAGCTCGCGTTCGGCCATCCCGAGCGCCCGCCGCTTCTCGAGGCTCATCGCGAGAGACGTGCCCGAGAGGAAGAGGAAGGTCGGGGCGCAGAGATGGGTGATCCAGCGGGTGAAGAACTGGGCGGGATCGAGCTCCGTTCCCGGGATCCAGTACTCGCCGCCGACAAAGAGGTTGGCGAGGTAGGCCGAGTCCGAGGACACACGCCCGCCGTTCCACATCTGCGACGCGTGATCGACCGCCATCAGGACCATCACGAATCCACGCATCCAGTCGATCGCGGCGAGTCGGCTCATGTCCTTGCGGGGGTCAGTCATCGCGCGCCAAGGATACCCGTCCGAGCGCCCGCCGCCCTCGCGACCGGCGGTCGGTTCGACGGGGAGGGGGGTCGTGTAGGCTCCCCCTGTGCAGGACTCGCGGCTCCCCTTCCACCTGAAATTCGTCTTCGGACTCGGGGACCACTCCATCAACGTGGCGCTCGTCGCGCTCACGATGGTCTTTCCTTTCTATCTGACCGATGTGGTGGAGATGCGGCCGTGGCTCGCCGGGCTCGTCCCGCTCGTGGGACGGAGCGTCGATGCGATCTCGGACATCTGGATGGGGCGGCTTTCGGATCGGACGCGCTGGAAGGCCGGCCGGCGGCGTCCCTATCTCCTGATCGGTGCGATCCCCTTCGCGCTCTCGTTCGCGGCGATCTGGTCCGCGCCGAGCTTCGAAGGCGACGTCGGGCAGTTCGCCTTCTACGCCGGCGTCTACGTTCTGATCAGCATCAGCATGACCGTCTGTGCGATTCCCTACTACTCGTTGATGCCGGACCTGACCGACAGCTATGACGAGCGAACCGCGCTCGTGACCTTCCGGTCGGCCCTCTCGCTGATGGGCACGCTCTTGATCGCGGTCGCGTTCCGGCCGCTGGTCGCGGCGTTCGGGGGCGACGCGCCGGCCTGGGCGATGACCGGGGCGGTCTTCGCGCTCTGGATCGTCTGGCCCTGGCTGCCGATCTGGTGGGTGACCTGGGAGCGGCCTCCCGCGGAGATCCACGAACCGGTCCCGCTCGTCGAGTACGTCTCCGTCATCACGCAGAACCGGAACTTCGCCCGGCTCCTCGGCCTCTTCGCGCTCGGACGCATCGCGATCGATCTTCCCCTCGCGCTCTTCCTCCACTACTTCACGTACGTGATCGGAAAACCCGACTACTTCGACAGCATGATGTTCTCGTTCATCATGGGAACGGTCCTCGCGATGCCGCTATGGCTCCGCTTCGCGCGGGGGCGAGACAAGGCCGAGGTCTACCGCTGGGCCTGCATCGGCTGGATGACGACCTTCCTCGGCCTGCTGACCTTCCAGCCGGAGTGGCCCTATGCGGGCATGGTCGCAGTCAGCCTGCTCTCCGGCTTCGGCTACGCGGCGGCGGACATGATGCCCTGGTCGATGGTCGCGGACATCGCGGACGAGGACGAGCTTGCCTGCGGCGAGCGCCGCGAGGGCGTCTTCATGGGGATCTTCATGTTCGTCCGGAAGATCGCCGGCGCAAGCGGCGTCTTCGTCGGGCTCGCGGTCCTCGACGTGGTCGGCTTCCAGCCGAACGCCCAGAATCGCGACGCCGTCCTGTTCACGATCCGCGCGCTCACCGCGGGCGTGCCCATCCTGTTCATCCTGGGGAGCCTCTGGATCGCGCGGACCTATACGCTGGGCCACACCCAGCACGAGGCCATCCTCGGGTCTCTCGAAGAGCAGCGCGGCGAGCGGGCGGTCGTCTGAGCGCGGCGGCGCCGACTACTGGATCGAGTCGGCGGTGCCGCCGTCGATCCGCAGGTTGGCGGCGTTGATGTAGCGGGCGCGGTCGCTCGCGAGGAACGCGATGAGGTGCCCGATGTCTTCGGGGTCGCCGATGATGCCGGCGGGATTCGCCATCGGGCCGTTCAGGGCCGCCTCCTTCTCGAGGCTGGGCCAGTCCGTCGGCTCGCCGTTCTTCGCGGCGCGGCTTCGGAACATCTCGCGAATCTCTTCGGTCGCGATGATTCCGGGGCTCACGCAGTTCACCGTGATCCCGGTGTTCGCGAGCTCCTTCGCGAGGGAGACGGTCATGTTGATCAGCGCGGTCTTCGACGCGTAGTAGTGGGGCATCCGCGAGTTCGGGCGGACGTAGCCGACGGTCGAGAGGAAGATCACGCGACCCCAGCCGCGCGTCTTCATGCCGGGGGTCAGCGCGTGGACGAGGCGCACGCCGGAGAGCACGTTCTTCTCGTAGATGTCGATCCAGTCTTCGGTCGGGCTCTCCCAGGATCCGCCCTCGGCGACACCGTAGTTGTTCACGAGGACGTCGATCTCGCCGACGGTCGCGGCCACGTCCCGGGCCCCGTCGTCGGTCCGGATGTCCCCGGCGACCGCGTGGGCCTCGAAGCCCTCCTGGCGGATGGACTGGGCGACCGCCTCCGCGGGCTCGAGTTCGAAACCATGGACGTGGACGATCGCGCCTTCCCGGGCCATCACGCGAGCGAGACCGGCACCGGTTCCGCGATAGCTGCCCGTGATGAGCGCACGCTTGCCGTGGAGCTGTAGATCCATCTTCGATTCCTTCTCGTCTGCTGAGGCTGTGCCGCGAGCGCGTCGATCGCTTCATGGGCGACGGACCGCGACGTGGGAGGACTTCCGGGAGGGAAGGCCTCTTGAGACTACCTTGGTGTCGCGGCGCGGTCAGCGATAGCCTTGGCGTCATCGCGGACGCCGCGAGCGCGGAGAGATGGCCGAGCGGTTGAAGGCACCGGTCTTGAAAACCGGCAGGGTGAAAGCCCTCGTGGGTTCGAATCCCACTCTCTCCGCCACGACGTTTTCCTTCACGGCTGCCGCTCCGCCTCGACTGCCATCCTCCCGGCGGTCCGCTCGATCCGGGTGTCCCGGTCGCGCCGGACGAGCCGGCTGCTCCCGGAGAGCCGATGACCCGAGCCCCGCGTCCTTGGTGGGCGACCGCGATCGCCGGTTTCTGCGCGGTGACGGTCGTCTTCCTCGTCGTGCGGGATCTCGCGCTTCCCGAGGTGCGCGACACGGAAGTCTGGTTCGGCTTCGAGGTGCGCGGCTTCTGGGCGATCGCGACCGCGCCGCTCCACTGGGCGATCTTCGCCGTCGGCGCCTGGGCGTATTGGACGCAGAAGCCCTGGGTCTGGCCCTGGGCGTCGGTCTACGCGGAGACGATCGCGGTCGGCCACCTCGTCTGGAATCTCACGAGTCCGAACGGCGGCGGCCCTTTCGCCGGCCTCTGGCAGCTCGCGCTCTTCAGCGTGCCCGCCCTGGCGCTCTGGTTCGCGAAGCCGGCGGGCGTGTCGGATCGCCGCTCGTGATCGCTACGGAACACCGGGGCGCGTGGCGACGACGCCCGGACGTTCAGTCGGTCACCTCGACCCCGCGCCAGAACGCGACGCGGTCCTTGATCTCCGCGGCCGCATCCTTGGGCGTCTCGTAGACCCACGCGGCGCCGGCGTTCCGGTCATCCCCGACGACGATGTCGTAGTAGGAGGCCTGGCCCTTCCAATGGCACGAGGTCTTCTGGTCGCTCGGCGCGAAGAACTCGCGGCGCAGCGAGTCGGCGGGGAAGTAATGGTTCCCTTCGACCACGACGGTCTCGTCACTCTCGGCGAGAATCTCGCCCTTCCAGATGGCCTTCACGTCAGCTCCTCCTCGGACGGCTTGGGCGGAGCCTAGGTCGTGCTCTTTCCTGCGTCTTGGACAGCAGCGCCCAAGAAGCTGCGCAGTGCCCCCAGGATCAACGAAGCCGTTGATTCGACTGGGAAAAGGCGAGTGGATCCCCGACATGGATTCGAACCATGATTCACAGATTCAGAGTCTGTTGTCCTGCCGTTAGACGATCGGGGATCGGCAGCCGGGCGGGGGTCCCGCCCTTCTGTGGAGCCGTTTTGTACCGGATGGGGGCCCGCTCGTCGAGGAGAAGGCGCTGGTTCCGGGTCCGGCTCGAGCTGGATTCATCGGAACCGGGCTGCGCTCGGTTGAGTTCCCCCGGGGTCGAGGGGTCGGCTGGGCGTACGGGGGCTGGAGTCGAGCGGGAGCCAAGCTCTTCCCCCGGATTTCGAGGGTGTGAGCGTCGGGCCGCTTTCGTAGACTCGGCCCCCCACGATCTCGAACCCGCCAGGAGCCTGCTCGATGTCCGAACCCGCCGTTCTCGTAGAAAAAGAGGGTCACGTCCTGACCGTGACTCTGAATCGCCCGGAGAAGCGCAACTGCTTCAACTCCGAGGTCATGTGCCGCATGTACGACGCCTGGGTTCAGCTCGACGAGGACCCCGAGCTCCGGGTCGCGATCCTGACCGGCAAGGGCAGCACGTTCTGCGCGGGCATGGATCTGTCGGAGATCCCGAAGCTCCGGACGGGCAAGCCCGAGAACGACTGGATGAAGCGGGTGATGGAGAACCCGGACATCTCCCTGGGCTGTTGGCTCAAGACCTACCGCCCGACCAAGCCGGTGATCCTCGCCGCCGAAGGCTTCGCCCGGGCCGGCGGAACCGAGATCCTTCAGGGCACCGACATCCGCGTCGCTGGCGAGAGCGCGATGTTCGGCGTGACCGAGGTCCAGCGCGGCCTCTTTCCGATGGCCGGCTCCGCGGTTCGGCTCCGCCGCCAGATTCCGTACGCGGTCGCGGCGGAGATGCTCCTCGCCGGCGAAGATCTTCCCGCCCAACGCGCCTACGACCTCGGCCTCGTGAACCACGTCGTGCCCGACGGGCAGGCGCTCACGAAGGCCCGCGAGATCGCGGACCGGATCTCGAGCAACGGGCCGCTCGCCGTTTCCGGGATCCTGGCGACGCTCCGCGCGACCGAGTCGATGCCCGAGGAAGAGGCGTTCAAGATCGAGATGGAACACGGGATGAAGGTCATGTCCTCGAAGGACGCGGTCGAAGGCCCGAAGGCGTTCATCGAGAAGCGACCGCCGGTGTTCACGGGCGAGTAGCGGAAGCCG
>PAQX01000029.1 GCA_002709835.1 Deltaproteobacteria bacterium | reverse complement strand
TCGAGCTTCGTCACTGGCCACAATCTGCCCGTCGATGGCGGAACCCGGGCCGGCGGCGGCTGGTTCTATTCGCCTCGGGAAGGAAGATTCTCGAACCGGCCGACCCGCCTCTAGTCGGAGCCTGAGTCCACTTCCGCGACACCCTGTCACGTTCGCTACGCGCTCCTGGTCGGACAACCGAAAATTCGAGCGCGAAAAGCGCCGCATCTCCTACTAGGACAGGACGGCAGACCTTTTTCACGCGGGACTCGCCTCGGATCTCTCTGCGCGAGGGCTCTTCATCCAGAGCAGCAGGATGCCCGACGACGGCGCTCAACTCGAGGCGCTGCTGCACGATTCCGAGTTCGGCGAGATCCAGCTCTGGGGGCGGGTGGTCCGCACGAAGTCGATCCACCGTTCCCCCGCGAACATCGACCCCGGTGGCTTCGGTGCCGTGATCGAGTTCGCCTCGCAAGATTTCTTCCGGCTCGTGACGCTGCGCCAGGACTGAGGTCGTCGGCGACTAACGCCCTTCCTCGAAGAGCCGCCCACCTCGACCGACTTCGGCGATCTCCTCGTCGAAATCACCTCCTTCTCGCGGTCGCACCTTCGGAAGGATCACCGGAATCGTCGCGGGGTCGACGGCCCGCTTCGCACGGAGGAGCGACTCGGTCGAGTCGTATCCGACGAGCCCCTGGAGATTCGTGAACGTCGGCGAGATCAGATTCAGATCGCCACGCTTCCACCGATCGAGCGCGCTGTCGGGCCGGATCCAGGCGCTCTCGACGGTCTCGAAGCCGTCGTGGAGCGCCTCCTGCTTCGACGGCGCGCGTGCGAGGAAGAAGCGGGTATCGAAACGCTTCCGCTCGGTGACCGGCGTGATCCAGTGGGACACGTAGGCGAGTCGGTCCGTGGCGAGCCGCAACGACTCTTCCTTGCACATCGCTTCGAAGGCCCCCTTCTCGCCTCCGTTCAGCCGCGCCCGCCACGCCGCGAAGCGCGCGCGCCGATCCGGATCCGTCAGCGGCAGCAAACGGCCGTCGGCCCGGGTCGCCAGAAGGACGCCCGCCTCCTCGAAGCACTCGCGAATCGTCGCGACCCAGTAGTCGAGCCCCCCGCTCTCGAGGCCCAGCGTTGCGTTCGCGGTCGTCGGCTCCACCCCTTCGGCGAGGTCGGTCCAGCGTGCTTCGGCGTCCATCGCGTCGATCTTCCCGCCCGGGAAGACGTGGAGCCCTCCGAAGGCGCCGAAGCCGCTTCGCTCCATCAGGAACACCTCGACACCCTCGGGCGAATCGCGCACCAGCATCACGGTCGCCGCAGCGACCGGAGTCGCGGGGACGGAGTCGGAAGTGCGTTTCTCGGCCATCGAGCCACGCTAACGCAGCCCTCCGCGCCGCGCGCCGGACGCGGCGTGCGGCCGACCCGCCCGAGCGCCATCTTTCCGGGATGGACAAGAGCACCCTCGACCGGCACCTCGTCACGATCGAAGAGCAGGGCTACTGCATCCTCGAGAACGCCATCGATCCCGAACTCCTGACGCGCATCCGGGACGCGGTCGCGCGCCTCGAGGACGAACTCGAGGTCGGCCCGCGCAACAATCCCGCCGAGGGATTCTCGACGAAGCGGATGTACAACCTGCTCGACAAGGACCGGGTCTTCTGGGAGCTCCCGATTCATGAGAACGCCCTGCCCTTTGCCGAGCATCTTCTCGACCGGGAGTGCCTGCTCTCGGGCACGACGTCGATGAACATCGGGCCCGGCGAGCGCCTCCAGGGCTTGCACAGCGACGATGGCCTTGTGACTGTTCCGCGGCCGCGGATCCCCTTCATGGTGACGACGATCTGGGCGATCACGGACTTCACGGACGCGAACGGGGCGACCCGCGTCGTGCCGGGCTCCCACCGTTTCGACCATGAGCCGGACTACACGAAGGAATACGAGCACATTCCCGCGGAGATGCCCGCAGGCTCGATCCTCGTCGTGAACGGGGGGACATGGCATTGCGGCGGCGCGAATACCAGCGAGGGAGACTGGCGACTCGGCCTCAACATCCAGTACTGCCAGGGCTGGATGCGGCAGCAGCAGAATCAGTATTACGCGCTCAAGGCTGACGACGTCCGCGAGATGCCGGCCCGTCTCCAGCAGCTCTGTGGCTTCACGCTCTACCGAGGAATCATGGGCCACGTCGACGGCGATTCACCCGGCGGTTATCTGGGCGCGGAGCGCGTTTCAGAGACCGCGTACTCGGGTGTCCGCGCGAACGCGGATTGATCGACCGCTCGTTCGCGGCGAGCCCTCTCCGGAATCACGCCGAGTCACATCGGCGCTGATCGCGCTCTTTCGCTGGCCACCGCGCCCACCGAGCCGGGGCGCCGTGTCCCGGGGAACACGTCCGGCGGTCAGGCGAGCGGCCGGGCGAAGCTCAGCTCGTGTCCATCGGGATCGCGCACGTGGAAATAGCGCTCGCCCCATGTCGCATCCCGAGGTTCGAACTCCGGAACGAACCCCACCTCGACGACCCGCGCGTACATCGCGTCGACGTCCTCGACATAGAAGATCGTCCGCCCCCACCCCGCGACCTCGCCGACCTCTTCGCGCGGAGCGAGGTTCAGATAGCCCTCGCCCACGCGATAGCTCGTAAAGCTGGCCGATTCGCCGCCGTAGAGGCGCTCGAAACCGAGGGCTTCGTAGAACCGCACGGAGCGCGCCATGTCGTCGACGACGACGGTCACCGCGCTGATCGACTCGATCCGGGACATCCTGCCTCCCCCTGTCGCGTAGGTCGTTCTCTCGGTGGATCGCGAGCGATTCGACGCGAGCTTCACGGTGATAGTATGCGTTGGCGACACGCGCATGGCTCGCGCGCCAGCCATCAGCCACGACAGGAGCGTCCATGTCCTCCGAACGCCGGATCGAGAAGCTCACCGCGAGCGACGACGAACTCGCCCGCCACCTCGAAGATGCCCAGCTTCCGGCGCTCTTGCTGGCGACCAGCCACCTGACGGGGGACCCGGCTGTCCTCGACGGCGCTCCGGTTCCGGTCCAGGGGTTGATGGCGGGACCGCAAGGCGGATTCGACGAGGTGCAGATCGCCGACGCCCGAGCGCGCTGCTTCGAAGCCCTCAAGAAGTGGCGCGACGCGGGCTGCCCCGAACCGCCTCGCCCGAGCGAGGCCGGGCTCCGCCGCCTGCTCTCGTTCGTCGTGGAGGAGGCGCGACTCGACGAGACACTGCCTTTCTTGTTGGACGAGTTGAGCCTCGACGGCGCCGACACCCGCGCGCCTCAATGGAACAAGGCCGAGATCGCCCCGGACCGGGATTTCCGGGTCGCGATCATCGGCGCAGGCATGTCGGGAATTTGTGCCGCGATCCGCCTCCAGCAGGCCGGCGTGCCCTTCACGATCTTCGAGAAGAGCGACGACGTCGGGGGGACCTGGCACGACAACGTCTATCCGGGCTGCCGCGTGGACGTCTCGAACCACTTCTATAGCTACTCGTTCGCTCAGGGCTTCGAGTGGCCGCAGCTCTTCTCGACCCAGCCCGTCCTCCTCGAATACTTCCAGCACGTGGCCGAGGCCTTCGGGCTTCGCGAGCACATCTGCTTCGGGACCGAGGTGAAACGGGCGGTCTTCGACGAGACTTCGGGCGAGTGGGCCCTCGAACTCGAGTCCGACGGGCGGGCCGAATCCGTGGGCGCCCAGCTCCTCGTCTCCGGCATGGGACAGCTGAACCGTCCGCGGTTGCCCGAGATCGAGGGGATGGGCGACTTCCAGGGCCCCGCCTTCCACTCGGCGCGTTGGGACCGGGACGTCGACCTCGCGGGCAAGAAGGTCGCGGTCATCGGCACGGGCGCCTCCGCCTGCCAGTTCATCCCGATCGTCGCCGAGCAGGCGAGCGAGCTGACCGTGCTCCAGCGCACGCCGCCCTGGCTGCTTCCGACCGAGGAATACCACGAGGAAGTCCCATCCGGCCTCCAGTGGCTCTACCGGCACGTGCCTCTCTATGCCGAGTGGTATCGCTTCTGGCTGTTCTGGAGCACCGCCGAGGGCCTGCTCGAAACCGTCGAGGTCGAAGAAGGCTGGGAGGGAACACCCGGCTCCGTGGGCCCGCTCAACGAAGAAGTCCGACAGCTCCTCCTCGGATACCTGAAGGAAGCGACCGGGGGAGACAACATCCTTCTAGAGAAGATGACGCCGGCCTATCCGCCCTTCTCGAAGCGGTTCGTCCGCGACAACGGGATCCTCCCTCGGACTTTCGCTCGCGACGACGTCACCCTCGAAACGACCGAAATCGATCGTCTCACCGAGGCAGGCATCCGACTGAGCGACGGCCGCGAAGTCGAAGCCGACGTGATCGTCTACGGCACCGGCTTCACCGCCTCCGACTTCCTCATGCCCCTCGAAGTCGTCGGCCGCGACGGCCGGAAGCTCCACGAACACTGGGCCGGCGATGCGCGCGCGTATCTCGGGATCACCCTCCCCCACTTCCCGAACCTGTTCCTGCTCTACGGCCCGAACACCAACATCGTCGTGAACGGCAGCATCATCTTCTTCACCGAGTGTGAAGTCGACTACTTGCTCGCTTCGATCGAGATGCTCCTCCGGGAAGGCAAGGTCGCGATGGACTGCAAGCCCGGGGTCCACGATGCCTACAACGACCGCATCGACGCCGACAACCTTCGCCGGGCGTGGGGCGCCGCGACCGTGAACACCTGGTACAAGAACCAGCACGGGCGCGTCTCTCAGAACTGGCCCTATGGCCTGATCGACTACTGGAAGCAGACGCGGAAGGTAGACTCCGCGGACTACGAATTGCTCTAGCCCTCGTGCCACTCGACCAAAGAAAGAAGCTCATGTCCCGCACCTACCGCGTCATTCAATGGGGGACCGGCAACGTCGGCCTCCAAAGCCTCCGCGCACTGATCCGAAACCCGAGCCTCGAACTCGTCGGCCTCCACGCGAACGCCGAAGCCAAGCAGGGGAAGGACGCGGGCGAACTCGCCGGACTCGACGTGGTCACGGGCGTCGCGGCCACGAACGACGTCGACGCACTGATGGCTTTGAAGCCCGACTGCTGCGTCTACATGGCGAACGGTGAGCTCCGCGCCCAGGATGCGACGGACGACATGGCCCGACTCCTCCGGGCGGGTATCGACGTGGTCGGCGTCGCCCTCATCCAGTTCATCTATCCCGCCCACGGCGACCCGGCGCTCCGATCCACGCTCGAAGAAGCCTGCCGCGAAGGCGGCAGCACCCTCTTCATCAACGGCATCGACCCCGGCTTCTCAGGCGACGTCCTCCCGCTCGCCGCGCTCCAGATCGCCGGACAGGTCGAGGAGATCCGCGTCCAGGAGATCTGCGACTACTCGACCTACGAAGACCCGGACTTCACCGGCGTCGCCTTCGGCTTCGGCAAGGACGAGACCGCCCAGCCGATCATGGGCATGCCCGGCATGCTGACCTCGGGCTGGGGCGCGATGATCCGCCTGATGGCCGACGCGCTGGGCGTCGAGCTCGAAGAGATCCGCGAGGTCTACGAACGCGACTTCGCGAAGGAAGACTTCGAATGCCCGATGATGCCGGTGAAGGCCGGCGAATGTGGTGCCGTCCGGTTCGAACTCCAGGGAATCGTCGACGGCAAGCCCCTCATCGTGGCCGAGCACGTCAACCGACTCGGCCTCGACCAGGCGCCCCAGTGGCCGAAGGCCCCGGAAGGCCGGAGTGGCGTCCACCGAGCGATCGTGAAGGGCAACCCGGACGTTCAGCTCGAGTGCTTCACCCGGGGCGAAGACGGCGACCACAACACCGGGGGTGTCCAGGCCACGGCCAACCGGGTGATCAACGCGATCCCGCAGATCGTGGGCATGAACGGCGGAATGGTCAGCACCCTCGACCTGCCGTGGACGCCTTCGCGGAACCTGGCGGGCTAGCGCGAAAGCCCGTCGGATGGGCAGGACGGTGAGCCCGCAGGGACTCGAACCCTGGACCGTGAGATTAAAAGTCTCCTGCTCTACCAACTGAGCTACGGGCCCGGGCGTTGGATACCACCCTGCCCTGAGTGCGTCGAGAGCCTGTCACGCGCCGAGCCGAGCTCCCGGCCCGCTCTGGTCGGCGGACGGGACCCGCTTTACTTTTTCGCCTCGACTTTCGCCTTTTGATTGCTTTTCGTCTTATTTTCGCTTAGAGTCCTCGAACCCCGACAACCCCAGGAGAATGACCCGTGAGCGAACCGATCAAGCCCCTCGAGCTGGACTTCAACGATCTCGGCCTTGGCGACCTGTCCGAGGACGAGCTCTACGCGCCCGCAGACGTAAGCGAGATCCCCGCCGCCGCCGTCACACTCTCGGTGCCGAGCCTCACGAACTCGCCTGGCTGCGCCCCGGCTGCCCGTCCGATCCGCAGCGCACGAAGCGTGCAGGTCGATGCCTGGTCGGCGCCCGCCCCCGCGAACTGGGGCCGATCCCGCCGGACGGTGCGCAGGGTCCAGGGCCAGCGTCGGGGACGGCGCGCCGCAGCTTCCATGCCGTCGTCGGACTGGGCCCTGCCCTTTTGATCGAAGCCTCGAGCGCTTGCGCTCGGGCGCAGAGAGCCGTGCCCAAAGAGCGATGCCAGTCGAGCTGGGACGCGCGCGCCGGGGGCGGCTCCTTCCCGCCCCTTCAGTCGCTTTCGAACGCGCGCTGCGCGACCCGCTCGGAGTCTCGTCGGTCCCCCTGACGAGCACTCGGGGCGCAACGGATCGCTCGGCACGCTCGATCTCACCGTCCCGATCGGAGGGCGAAACCGGTCGGGTCGGTGAAGGTCGCCTCCAACCGGCACCGCCCGTGCGCCTCGCCTAACGGAGGGGCTCCGGGGTAATGTCGAAGAGCAGACCCGAATGGTCGCTCCCCGCGATGTCGACGACGCGAAAATTGTCGACGCGCAGCCCCTGGACCATCGCGTGGTCGATCCGGAGGTAGCGGGGGGTGCCCGGCTTCGGGCCCCATGTGCGCTGCACGGCTCGGCCTTCCCGCTGGGCACACTGAACCGCGCCATCGGTGAAGCGACGAACGAGTCGCCGGTAGAGCGGCCAGGCCGGCGTCGCGTTGTAATCGCCGACCATGAGGCGTGCATCACTCGGATTCGCGTCGACGAAGGCCTCGATCCCGGCCGCCTGCCTCGCGCGGACGCGCGGGGACGGGAACGGGCGGGTCGAGTGCGGCGCCTGAAAATGCACGTTGATCAGCGAGATCGGTCGAGAGAGCCGCGTCCAGACCGACGGATCCAGGGTGACGTGGCGGGCGGGCCGGTAATCGAGCGGGATACGCTCGTAATCGGCCGGGTGACGGAGCGCGATGCCCATGCCGTGGAAGGTCTCGTGGGGCTCCATCCGACCGAAGGGGAGCGATTCAACGATCGCCTCGGCGTTCTCCCAGCCGAGTTCCTGGGCGCAGAAGACGTCGATCTCGTGCCGGTCGATCATCTCGACGAGAGCCTGGCTGTCCGCCCGGCCCCACCACAGATTTCCCGAGAACACCCGGATCGACTTGCTCACGCTGCTCCCCCTCTGCACCGCGAACGCGGCCGCCCTCCCCTTATCGGCAGCCCTCCCCTTTCGATAAAATGAGCGAGCGACCAGCCCGTGATTCCGGTTCAGAAACCCCACAATCATCCTCCAGGGCCCAAGGCTCCCGCGCCTCAGCGCTTCCCGGGCACGTCCGCAACGAAGAGGGGGCTGCGACATCCCGTCGCAGCCCCCTCCCGTTTCAGACCGATGATCGCGCCCGCAAGCGAACGACTCTTCGCCGAGCGCCCGCAGGCGAACAATCAGCCGAATGACTCTTCGCCGAGCGCCCTCAGGCGAACAATTAGCCGAAGAGCTCGCGGACGATGATGGTCTCCTCGCGACCGGGGCCGACCGAGAGCAGCGCCGCCGGGATCTCGGCCAGCGCCTCGATCCGCTCGATGTAACGGCGGGCGTTGTCCGGGAACTGATCGATCGACGTCAGGCCGCTCACGTCCTCGCTCCAGCCGGGCATCGACTCGTANACGGGCGTCGCGCGCTCTGCCTCGGCGAGGGTCATCGGNAAGTCCTCGGTGATCTTGCCGTCGATGTCGTAGGCGGTGCAGATCTTGATCTCNNCGAAGCCCGACANGATGTCGAGCTTGTTGATCGCNAGATCCGTGAGGCCATTGACCGTGACNGCCTCGCGGAGCAGNACTGCNTCGAGCCAGCCGCAGCGGCGCGGNCGGCCCGTCGTCGCNCCGAACTCGGCGCCGGCCTTACGCAGCTGTTCGCCNGTCTCGTCGAGGAGCTCCGTCGGAAACGGGCCCGAGCCCACACGTGTCGTGTAAGCCTTGGTGATCCCGATGACCCGATCGATCTTCGTCGGGCCGATGCCGCTGCCCGTGCAGACCGCGCCGGCGACGCAGTTCGAGCTCGTGACGAAGGGGTACGTGCCGTGGTCGATGTCCAGGAACGTGCCCTGCGCGCCTTCGAACAGGATGTTCTTTCCGCCGCGGAGGGAGCGGTCGATGATCCGACCCGTGTGGTCGATGTAGGGCTCGAGAGCGCGGCCCCACTCGATGCACTGCGCGAAGAGCGCATCGACGTCGATCGGGGCGGCGTCATGCATCTTCGTCAGCTCGAGATTCTTCTGCGCGGCGATCGACTCGAGCTTCGTGCGGAGTTCGTCGGCCTGACGCAGGTCGGCGACGCGGACGCCACGACGGGCGACCTTGTCCTCGTAGCAGGGACCGATCCCGCGACCGGTCGTGCCGATCTTGCCCTTGCCCGCGGCGGCCTCGCGGGCCGCATCCAGCGCCGTGTGCCACGGCAGGATGACGTGCGCGCGCCCGGACACGCGGATCCGCGACGGGTCCTTCAGGATCCCCCGCTCTTCGAGCTTCTGGAGCTCGCCGAGGAGGATCGCCGGGTCGACGACGACGCCGGGACCGATCAGGTTCACGCTTCCGCTGTGGAGGATGCCGGAGGGGACGACGTGGAGGACCGTCGTTTCGCCGTCGACGACGAGGGTATGACCGGCGTTGTTCCCGCCCTGAAATCGGGCGACGAGGTCGGCACGCGGGCCGAGCCAATCGACGATCTTTCCTTTGCCTTCGTCGCCCCACTGGGCGCCGACCGCGACTACGGTGGACATGGCTAGAGCTCCAGGAGTTGCACGGCGATCATGTTGTCGGCGTCGCGCAGTGATGAGAGGACCTCGTCTCCGGGGTCCTGGTCGATGTTGACGAGCATGCAGGCTTCACCGCGGCTCTCGTGGAGCGCGAGCTGCATGCGCGAGATGTTGATCCCGGCATTCCCGAGCAGCGTGCCGACCTTGCCGACCACACCGTTCTGATCGTGGTTGTGGATCAGCAGGGTCTGGCCCTCCGGGATCGCCTCGAGCATGAAATCGTCGATGCGTACGATCCGCGGCTGATCGCCATGAAACACGGCGCCCGCGACCAGACGATCGACGACGCCCTTCACCTTGACCGTCACGCGGGAGGCGAAGTCGTCGGGGCGGGCGACCTTGGTCTCGATGACCTTGATGTCGAGTTCCTGGGCGATGTGCGAGGCGTTCACGAGATTCACGCTCTCGCGCACGGAGGACAGAATCCCCTTGAGCACCGCAATCGTGATCGGCGCGACCTTGAGCTCCGCGACGTCGCCGGAGTACTCGACCTCGACCACGTCGACGCGGCCCTGAGCGAGCTGCCCCTGGAACGCGCCGAGCTTCTCCCCGAGCACCGTGTAGGGCGAGACGGCCGCGGCCTGCTCCGGGGAGACCGACGGCACGTTGATCGAGTTCCGGACCTCACCGTTCAGAAGGAAGTCCCGGATCTGCTCGGCGACCGCGACGGCCACGTTGATCTGCGCCTGTTCCGTCGACGCACCGAGATGCGGCGTGCAGATCACGTTCGGATGGTTCACGAGCGGATGATCTTCCGGCGGCGGTTCCTCGACGAACACGTCGAGCCCCGCGGCCCCCACCTGCCCCGACTCGAGGGCGTCGAGGAGTGCGGCCTCGTCGACGATCCCGCCGCGGGCGGCGTTGATCACGATCAGTCCCGGCTTCGCCTTGGCGAACTCGGCGGCGCCGAGAATTCCGGTCGTGTCCTTGGTCTTGGGGACATGGACCGTCACCACGTCGGCACGGCTCATCATCTCGTCGAGCTCGACCCGCTCGACCTCCAGACGCGCCGCGGCTTCTTCCGTCAGGTAGGGATCGTGGACGATCACCTTCATGCCGAGGCCCTTGGCCCTGGACACGACGAAGCGGCCGATGTTCCCGGCGCCCAGAACGCCGAGCGTCCGGTTGTAGAGCTCCATCCCCTGGAACTTCTTCTTCTCCCACTTACCAGCCTTCATGGAGGCGGTGGCTTGGGGGATGTGGCGTGCGAGGGAGACCATGAGCGCGATGGCGTGCTCGGCGGTCGTGATGTTGTTGCCTTCCGGGGTGTTCACGACGACGACGCCGTGCTCGGTCGCCGCGCCGATGTCGACGTTGTCGACGCCGATTCCGGCGCGCCCGACGATGCGAAGATTCTTGGCCGCGGCGAGGACATCGCTCGTCACCTTCGTACCGGAACGGATGGCGAGGCCATCGATGTCGCCGATCAGCTCGAGGAGCTCGTCGGGCGACGCCCCGGGGCGGTTGATCACCTCGATACCGGGGGCCTGCTCGAGGACGGTGATGCCCTGTTCGGATAGGGAATCGGAAATGAGGACTTTCGGCACCTTCTTGGTCTCCAGTCTCGGTCGGACCCGCTGGGGCCCGCGTTCTTTCGGCGCGCGTCGCTGTTCGCGAGGGGGCTCGTGCCCGCCACGCAGGGGAAGACTTTCTCGTCGAGTCGCGCGCACGGCGAATCCCGGTGGACGTGCGCGCCCCCGAGAGCGTTCTGCTCAATTCTGATCGGGTCGGACCGGCTCAATTGGCGACGTCGCGGCCGCCACGCTCGCGACCGTCTCCCGGGCGGGAGGTTCGGCCGCGCGACTCGGGTCCAACGGGTCGCCGAGCACCCGAAGGCGACTAACTAGCCGCTAGACCAAGGGAATCCAACCGGTGCGGGAGTGTGGCGGAGCGCCCAGGGGGTGTCAACGGAAACGCCGCCGTCGGAGCCCCTCGTGCTACGTTGCGCGCCGTTGGGAAGGCCTCCCGTCGCTCTTCTCACCACCTACCCCGAAGGGCCGCCGCACCGCGCCGGAAGGACCCCATGACCGCCGCCGACGACCGCTCCGGAACCGCCGGGCTCGACCGCCTCCAGATCGAACCCCGGGGCCCGATCGACGCGCGCCCGATCGTCCCCGGCAGTAAGAGCATCACGAACCGCGTGCTGCTCCTCGCTGCCCTCGCCGACGGCGAATCCCGCCTGCGGGGCGGCCTCGAGTCCGACGACACCGTCGTCATGCGCCGCGCCCTCGAATCCATGGGGATCGGCCTCCAGCTCGAACGCGACCCGACGACCGGCGCCGAGGACTGGCGGGTCTGCGGTCGCGGCGGTCGGTTCCAGGCCCCCGGGCACCCCCTCGACTGCGGCAACTCCGGCACCACCGTCCGCTTCCTCACGGCCGCCCTCACCCTGGCCGAGGCCCCGATCGTGGTCGACGGCAACGCGAGGATGCGCGAACGCCCGATCTCGGATCTCGCCGCCGCCCTACGCGGGCTCGGTGCCGAGTTGTCGATGGAAGGCACCTCCGAATGCCCTCCGATCACGGTCCATGGGGGTGGCCTCCCGGGCGGCGCCGCCCTGATCGATGGCAGCCGCTCGAGCCAGTACGTCTCGGCCGTCCTTCAGGCCGCGCCCTACGCGANGAACGACGTNGAGCTCTCCTTCAAGGACGNAATCATCGTCTCCCGCCCCTACATCGATCTCACCCTCGAAGTCATGCGNGACTTCGGCGTCGAAGCGGACTGGACCNAGGACGACCGGCTCNTCGTGCGCNCGGGNCAGACCTACCGCGCTCGCGACTACACGATCGANCCGGACGCATCGTCGGCCACCTACCCCTTCTCCGCNGCGGCGATCGNNGGNGGGACGGTGACGATCGACGGCGTTCGCGAGGACTCGCAGCAAGCCGACTTCAAGCTCCTCGGNCTTCTNGAACGCATGGGCTGNGGCGTGATGCGAAACGGAGANGCGGTGACCGTGACCGGGCCGGACGGCCCCCTGCGCGCGCTCGGTGAGATCGACATGAACGACTTTCCCGATGCGGTACTCGCCTACGCCGTCGTATGTGCCTTCGCCGATGGCCCCACGACGATCCAGAACGTGTACAACCTGCGCATCAAGGAAACGGACCGCCTCCACGCGCTCGAGACCGAGCTGCGCAAGCTCGGCGTCGGGGCCGAAGCCGGACACGACTGGTTGCGCATCGATCCCGCTCCGATGCACGGCGCCGAGATCGAGACCTACGACGATCATCGGATCGCCATGAGCTTCTCTCTCGCCGGCCTCAAGGTCCCCGGGGTCGTGATCCTCGATCCCGGTTGCGTATCCAAGACCTGGCCGAAGTATTTCGAGACCTTCTCGGCGTTCTGACGCACCCGACAGGTTTTTTTCGCTTCTCCGGTTGACTCACGGCGGTGCGTGAAAATCCATTGTCACGTGCCCGAAGGCACCGCGGATCGAGCGCGGTGGAACACGAACGAGGCACGCGTTCCCGGACGGCCCAGCACGGTCGCGGCGGAACGAAAGCGAGCGCCCGACGGCGCCACACGGAGACCCGTGCATCCGCGACATGATTTCGCGGCGAAGGATCCAGAGTAAGGAGAAGTGTGATGAATCCGTTCCTGCGACATGCGACCCGGAGCCCCAGGCCCTTCCCGAGCTTGGCCCGCGACATCCAGCGCGAGATAAACCACGCGTTGCGATCCTTCGACGGGGCCTATCACGGCCCGCGCGGCGTCTATCCGCCGGTGAACCTCTCCGAGTCGGGCGACGGCTACGTGCTGACCGCCGAGCTGCCGGGCGTCTCGCCCGAGAACATCGACGTCCAGATCGAAGGCTCGACGGTGACGCTCTCGGGCCATCGCAAGGTCGAGTACGCAGCGGGGGATGGCGTTTCCGTTCATCGACGAGAGCGACAGAGCGGCAACTTCCGGCGCGCATTCGAGCTCCCGGCCGAGATCGATCTCGACAAGGCGCGCGCGAGCCACAAGAACGGCGTCCTGACACTCGAGCTTCCAAAGTCCCCGGCGCTCCAGCCGCGGCAGATCGAGATCGAGACGCGTTAGGCGAGCCGGAAAAACCACCTCGTACGAACAGGAGACGAGTCATGAGTGAGAACCAGAATCGTGAGATCGAGGCCCGCGAGAAGGCGGAGGTCCTGACCGAAGACACCCGACCGGGCCTGCTCTTCAAACCGGACGTCGACATCCTCGAAGACCCTGAGGCGTTCATGATCCTCGCGGACCTGCCGGGCGCGAGCGAGGAATCCGTCGACATCCATCTCGAAAAGGGGATTCTGACCCTGGATGCGCGCGTCGCGGACCCGGGCGGCGACTCCCGGCCCCGCTACGCGGAGTACCGGGAAGGCGGCTACCACCGCGAGTTCCGGGTCTCGGACGAGATCGATGCAGCGAGCGTTTCCGCGAGGATGCGGGACGGCGTGCTCGAGCTCCGGTTGCCCAAGAGTGCCGAGAGTCGCCCGCGTCGGATCGAGGTCGCGGCCGCGTAGACGCTGGGATCGGCACGAGATCGAAGGGGACGGACCGCCCGATGTGCCAGGCGCATCGGGCGGTCCCTCCTTTCGGCCCCAGGAACGCTTCGAGCGGGTCCCGAACGGGAGCGAAGCTGCCTATACTGCCGCCTCGGAAAGACGCCCCCCCGATCCCCGCGTCCCCTCCGAGGTTCCCACTCCGATGACCGACAAGGACTCCCTCGACGCGTCGCCGATCGTCGAAGCCCACGCCTATGGCCAGTCGATCTGGCTCGACAACATCAGTCGCGATCTGCTCCTCTCCGGGGAGCTCCGACAGTGGGTCGAGCGACGCGGGATCCGCGGCGTCACGTCGAACCCTGCCATCTTCGAGAAGTCGATCGCGCAGACGAGCGACTACGACCCCGCGGCACGGGCGCTGATCGGTCAGGGCGCGAGCGATGCCCTCGACGTATTCGAGAAGCTCGCGGTCCAGGACATCCAACTCGGGTGCGACGTCCTTCGCCCGATCTGGGAGGAAAGCGGCGGCCGCGACGGCTTCGTCTCCCTCGAGGTCTCGCCCCACCTCGCGAACGACACCGAGGGCACGATCGCCGAAGCGCGGCGGCTCTCCGCCGACGTCGCGCGGGACAACCTGATGATCAAGGTTCCGGCGACGCCCGAAGGCGTCCCCGCGATCCAGCAGCTGATCAGCGACGGCATCCACGTGAACGTGACGCTGCTCTTCGCCGTCGACGCCTACGAAGCCGTTCACCAGGCCTACATTGCCGGACTCGAGGCGCGGCTCGACCGCGGCGAGCGCGTCTCCGGGATCGCGAGCGTCGCCAGCTTCTTCATTTCGCGGATCGATGCCACGGTAGGCCAGCACATCGCGGCGAAGCTCGAGGACGGGCCGAGCGACGACGTGCGCGCCCGACTCGAGGCCCTCGATGCGAAAGTCGCGATCGCGAACGCCAAGCTCGCCTACGCGCGTTTCCTCGAAGACCTCGCCGGTGACCGCTGGGCGCGTCTCGCCGCTGCCGGCGCAGATCCGCAGCGCGTCCTGTGGGCGAGTACCGGGACGAAGGATCCGGCGCTCCCGAAGACCCTCTACGTCGACGAGCTCATCGGTCAGCACACGGTGAACACGCTTCCCGACGCGACCCTCGAGGCGTTCCGGACCGAGGGGAACGTCCGCGACGCGTTAGGCAGTGACCCGGCCCCGCTCAAGGCCGAAGCGCAGGCCGTGCTCTCGGAGCTCGATGCGCTCGGGATCTCCCTCAAGGAGATCACCGACGGACTCCTGACGAAGGGCTGTCAGCTCTTCAGCGACGCGTTCGACGGGCTGCTCCTCTCGGTCGAGACGAAGCGACAGCAGCTCCTCGGCGACGGACTCGCTTCGACCCGGTACGCGCTCGGCGCAGCGCAACCCGACGTCGACGCGGCAGCCGAAGTGTGGGTTCAGGAAGGTCGAACGCATGCGCTCTGGCGGAAGCAGGCGGCGATCTTCTCCGGCGCCGACGAGCACCGATGGATGGGTTGGCTCGACCTGCCTGCTTCGAGTGGGGAAGAAGCAATCGGGAGCGCCGCGCTCCGCGAAGCCGTGCGCCAGCACCCGGCCGATACCGCCGTGGTCATCGGCATGGGCGGCTCGAGCCTCTGGCCCGATGTCCTCGGCCAGACCTTCACGGGCGACGACGAAGGCGGCCGAACCGCACGCGCGCTCTGCATCCTCGACACGACCGCCCCCGACGCGCTCGAAGCCCAGCTCGCCCGTCTCGACCTCGAACGTTGCCTCTTCTTCGTGTCGTCGAAGTCCGGCTCGACGATCGAGCCCAACGCCCTCTTCGAGCTCGTCTATGCGCGGCTCTCGGAGAAGGTCGGCGCCGAGCGCGCCGGCCGCCACTTCGTGGCGATCACCGACCCCGGCAGCCAGATGGCGGCGCGCGCTGCAGAGCTCGGCTTCCTCGGCACCGTGCTCGGTCGTCCCGACGTGGGCGGTCGTTTCTCGGCGCTCAGCCCGTTCGGGATGCTTCCGGCGGAAGCAGCCGGCCTCGACCCGGCGGTCCTGCGGGCGCGTGCGCGCACGATGTCCGCGGCCTGTGCGCCCTTCGTCTCCCCGGCCCGAAACCCGGGTGTCGGCCTCGGCCTCGCCCTCGGGACGCTGGCGCGCAGCGGTCGCGACAAGCTCACCCTATCGCTGTCCGCCGGGATCGCACTCTTCAGCGACTGGATCGAGCAGCTGGTCGCGGAATCGACCGGCAAGCAGGGCAAGGGCGTGGTGCCGATCGCGGGGGAGCCCCTCGATGATCCGGGGCGCTACGCGAACGATCGCATCTTCGTCGACCTTGCCGTCGAGGGCGATCCGTCGAACGCCGAGCGCGAAGCGAAACTCGCAGCCCTCGAGGCAGCCGGGCACCCGGTCATTCGGATCGCCCTCGCCGAGCGGCTCGACCTCCTTCAGGAAGCCTTCCGCTGGCAGATCGCCACCGCGGTCATCGGCGCGCTTCACGACCTGAACCCCTTCGACCAGCCCGACGTCGAATCGGCAAAGGTCGCGAGTCGCGAACTCATGGCGAAGGCAGCCGGCGGCGGGGCCCTCCCCGTCCCGCCGGCAAGCTTCGAGGACCAGGGGGCGTCCTGGATCGTGTCGGACGCCTTGGGAAGCGCGAGCGACGCAGCTGCAGCCATCGCGGCGCTCCTGGGGAGCCTCGACCCGAACGACACGTTCTTCTTGAACGTTTTCCTCGAGGACGCGGATGCGAACCGAGCCGCGCTCGAGGGCCTCCGCGAGCGGGTGGGACACGCCAGGAACGTCGCGACCACCCTCGACTTCGGCCCCCGCTACCTCCACTCGACCGGACAGCTCCAGAAGGGAGGCCCGAACCGGCTCGCCGGCCTCCAGCTCTGGCAGAGCGCGGGGACCCGAGCCGGAGAGGCACTGGCGATCCCGGGAATGGGGGTCGATTTCGACACCCTCGTGGAAGCGCAGGCGGTCGGGGACTTCAGCGTCCTCGCCGCGCGGAACCGTCGGGTGATCGGCATCGACGTCGGCCCCGATCCGGGAGCCACCCTCGAACGCATCGCGAGCCTCGTCGCGGAGGCACTCGCCTAGCATCATGGCCACTCCTGATCCGACCACGCCGACGGGTGCCGCTCAGGCCGCGCTCGAGTTCGTCCAGCCCGGCATGACCCTCGGCCTCGGTACCGGCCGCGCCGCGTCGGCCTTCGTCGAGGCCCTCGGCGTTCGCGTCGCCGAAGGTCTCGAAATCACCGGCGTCCCGACCAGCGATGCAACCGAGCAGCTCGCCCGGGAACTGAACATCCCGCTCACGACCCTCGAAGCCGCGGGCCGACTCGACATCACCTTCGACGGGGCCGACGAGGTCGACGATGCCCTCGACCTGATCAAGGGCTACGGCGCCGCAATGGTCCGAGAGAAAATCGTCGCCGCGAGTTCCGACCAGCTCGTGATCCTCGTGGGCCCCGAGAAGCTCGTCTCTGCCCTCGGCGAACGCGGCCGCCTCCCGATCGAGGTCCTCCCCTTCGGCGAGGCCGTGGTCCGGCACGAGCTCGGCAAGCTCGGTCTCGACACGGACCTCCGCGAAGCGAGAGACGGCCAGACGCTGGTCACCGACAACGGCAACCGGGTCCTCGATGCCAGGCTCTCGCCCCCCCTCGACGCCGTGGCACTCGAGCAGGCGATCGTCGGTATGCCCGGCGTGCTGGGGACCGGCTTCTTCCTGGGGATGGCGGACGCGGTCCTCATCGGCAGCGGTGAGGACGTCGAGATCCGTCGGCGGAGCTGAAACGCCGCTCAACGCCGTTTCAGATCGGTCTGCGCACGCAATGCGCCCGTTTTTCCCCTCAATATTATAGACTCCCGTGCGGAGTTCTTCATGCCCACCCGCCCCTTCTACGTCCAGCGAAACGGCGACTGCATCCCCCTCGAAGGGGGTTGGCGCGTCACCGAGATCGAAGGCGACTGGTATGTGCTGGGCCACCACTCGGCGGTGCGTTGCGACTCCGAACGGGCGGCACGATCGATGTTCGAGGAGCTCTCGGCGCAGTCCGATGTCGACGCGCTGGCGAACGAGGCGATCGAAGGGCTCGACCGGATCCCGGAAGCCTGGGAGACCGAGTCACTCGGGGAAGCCGAGCTCTAGCGGCGCGCGCCTGCCCCCTGCGGTCTGCTCACGGAAACCGACGGATTTCTTGAGACCGATTGGAACGCGCGAATCCGTCCACCGCGCCACGTTCCCCTGGCCCCGACTCCACCCCGTCGGCGGCACGGGAGGCGTTGCCTGTCATGCGGACGATTCGATCACTCCTCTGGATCGGCAGCGGGCGCGGACTCACGCGCAGCGGCATGACCGAAGCGCCGGAGCTCGACGTGACCTGGGTGCCCAACCTCGATGAGGCATTGATGCTGCCCAACGTGCGGTTCGATGCGCTTCTGGCGGAGCTCGACGACCACCAGGCCCTCGAGCTCGCCCTGCCCGAGCTCGACCGGTTCGCCGAACGACGAGGGATCCTCGTGGCGACCGCCGATCCGACGGAGTCGCATACGGATGCGCTCCTCTCGATGGGAGTCGGCGCCGTCTTCGTGATCGATCCGAAGCAGGTCAGTCGCGGCTTCGTGACGGAAGTAAACGAGACCCTCGATGGCCTCCAGGCCCGACGCGCGGTCGGCCCGCGCGACCCGCAGACTGCGACGGGCTCGGGCCCCCCGCGGCGGTCACCGTCACTCGACGGGAAGACGGCGTGCAGCCCGCGATGAGGAAGAGCCCCCTCGCGTCCTCGGTCGAAGTGACGCGATGCGGCAGGTCTCAGATCTGGTCGACCTCGCCGCGTCGAGCCCTTCCACTGTCCTCGTCACCGGCGAGACCGGCGTCGGAAAGGAGGTGATCGCCCGGGAGCTCCACGCGAGAGGCCCGCGCGGCGAGGCCTCCTTCGTGGCCATCAACTGCGCCGCGTTCCCGGAGACCCTCCTCGAGAGCGAGCTCTTCGGACACGCGAAGGGGGCCTTCACCGGCGCGGAGCGCGAGAAGGTGGGGCTCTTCGAGGCGGCGGGGGAAGGCACGCTCTTCCTCGACGAGCTCGCAGAAATGGAGCTCCCCCTCCAGGCCAAGCTGCTCCGCGTTCTCCAGGAGCGCGAGGTCCGGCGGGTCGGCGACCTCGCGCCCCGACCGATCCACTGCCGGATCGTCGCTGCGACCAACCGCCTGCTGGCCGAGGAGGTCACGCGAGGCCAGTTCAGGGAAGACCTCTTCTACCGCCTGAACGTCTTCCCGATCCGGATCCCCCCGCTCCGCGAGCGGCGCAGCGACGTACTTCCCCTCGCCCGCAGCTTCCTCGCGCTTCACGGCCCGCGCGAGGGCAAACACGGCTGCCATCTCTCTCTCGCGGCGAGCCATCTGCTCGAGGCCTATCACTGGCCGGGCAACGTCCGCGAGCTGGAGAACGAAATGCTCCGCGCACTGATGCTGACACCGAGCGGCCAGCTGATCACACCGCGCCAGCTCTCCCCGAAGCTGGTCGAGATCCTGGAGCCGATCGCACATGGCGCCCGCCCGGACGAGACGCTCCGCCAGGCCCTCGAACGGATCGAGTCCTGGCTGATCCGGCGCGCGCTCGCGAACAACGACGGCCGTAAGGCCCGCACCGCGCAAAAGCTCGGGATCACCCGCGAAGGGCTCTACAACGAGCGCATCCCGTTGGCGGATAAGCGGTTCAAGCAGCGTTTTCAGCACCACCGATATCTACGGAACTGACAAGTACGCCCAGCCGGGGCAGCTCAGGCCCCTTCCGGGGCGTTCTAGCTGGGTGGCAGCGGCAGCCCGTTCGAGATGCGGATCGAGCGCATCGTGAGCGCGCTGCGCACGAAGGTCATGACCAGCGGCTCGAGCAGCAGCATGCCGAGGATGGCGGTGCGCGTCGGGTCTATCAGGTCGTCACCCGGCATCGGCACGCGGTCTTCGTTGCGCTCGATGGCGGCCTCGGAGATCCGCCACGCGCCTGCGGCGAAGTCGCGCAGCACGGCGATGTCGAAGTCGGGGTCGATGTAGCGCCGCAGCTGCAGCACCGCGTCGGTGATGCGGTCGAGCTCGAGGGCGTGCGCGCGGTCGGCTTCGTCGGGGACGTGCCAGGGCAGCCCGTTCACCAGCTCGGCCACCTGCGCGCGCAGCGCGTCGTACTCGGCCTGCTCGGCGCCGGAGCGGTCGCGCTCGGGCACGCGGTGGATCGCCTCGATCGCGGCGCCCACTGGATCGCCCTCGCCCCACGGCTTGCCCAGCTGCTCGATCACCGCGCGCACCACTTCGAGCGGCTGCCCCGCCACCTCGCGCAGCGCGCGGATCAGGTCGAGGCGCTGCAGGTGCGTCTCGTCGTAGCGGGCCTGGTTGCGCTGGCTGCACGCGCCGGCCGGGATCAGCCCCTCGCGGATGTAGAACTTGATCGTGCTGGTAGGCACGCCCGACCGCCGGCTCAGCTCCGAAATGCGCATGGATGGTTCCTCAGCTCGGGTGATTTGACAGAATGGATAGTGATGATATCCATTAATGGATAGTAGAACTATCCAATTCTAGCAGGAGCCGAAACATGAGCCATTTCAGTCCTCTCGAGCCCGCCCTCCCCGCCCCGACCCGTCCCGACTGGCCCCGCGCCTTCCGCGCCCTCCGCGTCATACGCGCCGACCCCGACCGCACCGACCAGGTCTTCGAGCTGCACGTCGCCCTCGACGGCGGCGACTCCGAGCGCCAGTTCCAGGCCCTCCTCGCCGAGCCGGGAGGCGCCGACCTCCTCCGCGACTCCCCCGAGCTCCTCGACCACCTCACCGACGTCGCCGCCCTCGAGGCGCTCCCGCCGGACACCCTCGGCGCCGCCTACCTCGCCCTCATGCGCGCCAACGCCCACGACCCCGACGGCCTCCACCGCGCCGCCGAACGCATCCAGGAATTCGCCGCCCTCCACCGCGGCGCCGCCCGGACCTGGTGGATGGAGCGCCAGAGCTGCGTGCACGATCTGCTGCACCTGCTGACCGGCTACGGGCAGGACCAGGCTGGGGAGACGGCGCTGCTCGCGTTCACCGACGGCTTGTACGGAAGGCGCCACCGAATGAGGGTGGTGCGTTTTGGGATGATCGCGTCGGTGCTGTCCGCGCCGTGGGGTTCGAAGTGGCGGACGCTGGTGTTTGCCTGGCAGGCGAGGCGGCGGGGGAAGCGGTCGCGGATCCCGTTTGGGTATCGGTGGGAGGAGGCCTTGAAACAACCGACAAAGGAGCTGCGGGCACAGCTTGGCGTAGCGCCGCCAGCCGCTTAGCACACGCAAGAGAACTTGCAGGCGGCCTCGGCGCGGCTTCGCGACCCTACCCGGAAGCCGATCGAACAGGTAGCCGAAACCGATGGTTCCCTTGCTTCTCGCGGGAGGGTTTGCATGAGCGTATTCTCACCACGGGAGGGGTACAAGAAGCTGAAGCGCCTCGGGATCGACTGACTCGCACGAACGGCGCCCTAGACCGTGAGCTCCACGTCCACGACGCCGTCGAAGAAGAGCCTTCCCCCGACCGACGCACGAGCCTGACCGAACGACGTGCTCAGGAAACGCGACGCCACGCGTCGCGCCAACGCGTGGATTCCGCGCGTCCCAAGCATGACCCGGGGCGGCATCGCCTGCATCCGCTGGATCACGTCCAGCTCACGCGCCCGCGCCGGCTCGATCCGCGCCGCCGCCGCGTCGACGTCGCCGCCGTTCGAGAAAGCCGGAACGAGCTCGTTGGCCGCCACGATCGCGTCGCGCAGGGCGATGTTCACGCCCTGTCCGCCGACGGGCGACATCGTGTGCGCCGCATCGCCGATCAGCAGCGCCCCAGGCGAGGCCCAGCCGAGCACACGGTCGGAGACCACGTTCAGGAGGAAGGGCCGCGTGATGGTCTCGGCGTGGCGCCCGATGTGATCCGCGAGTTCGGAGTCGGCGTGATTCCAGAGCTCCGCGACCCATTCGTCGTGGGACCGGCTCTTGAGATCACCGAAGGTGCCCTTGAGGATGACCCAGCCCATCTGGAGCAGGCCGTCCGCCGTCGCGATGGCAATCAGAAGCTGGCCGCGCCCACCGACGAAGCGGGCCGTACCGGGCTGCCAGGCTTCCGGATACGCCATCTTGAACCAGACCACGTCGAGCATCGCCCCCCGGTTCCGGACACGGGGAGCGAGGGCGCGGCGGGTCACGGCGCCTCGCCTGTCCGCGCCGATCAGGTAGCGCGCCTCGACCTTCGAGTCGCCGGCGTCGCTCCGCACGTGCAGCACGGAGGAGCCGTCGGCCGAGCGTTCGATCCGGCGAACGGTTGCGCCACGTTCGAGCGAGAAGTGACCCGTCGCCTCGGACATCGCGACCAGCCGCTCGAGCAGCTTCGGCTGGGAGACGGCCGAGGGCGGAAGAAAGTCGCCCCCCGCCGCGTCGGCGTCCGCCTGAATGAACGCCCGACCATTCATCCAGCCTTCGAAGAAGCGGAGTGGGAGTAGCTCGTCCTTCGCGAGCTCGACCCCGGCCTCCGCGAGCGCGCGAAGCCCGCTCGGCATGAGGATCTCGCCGCGGAACTCGCGCTCGAAGTCCGACTGCCGCTCGACCAGCAAGGTTTCGATTCCGCGGGACGAAAGCAGCCATGCCAGCAGCGCACCAGCGGGACCCGCTCCGACGATCGTGACTCGAGACTCCACGCCGCCCCCCCTGTGTCGGCACCCCACTCCCAGGGGCCACGCCGCCGCATCGTGATTCCTAGCGACTCTCCGGGTCGTACCAGACAGGAGAGGTATAGGCTCGCTCCTGGGTCGTGCGTTCGACCCCGTCCGGGACGTCGACCCCGAACGCCCTGGCGTCGAGGGTCGACCAGCGCGGCGTGGGAATCTCGAGCACCCGGACGTAGTAGAACGCGCGCTGGTCCCGGTCGAAGTCCGGGTCCGCCCAGAACGCTTCGAGCATCGTCGCCCCGATCGAGTTCTCGAAGCTCGCACTCGCGAGATCGACGGTGTTCCCGATCGGCGGCGCCTTCCCATCGTCTCCGACGACGCGTCCATCCGAGAGCGCGGCGTCGTAGACGCGCTCCCGACTCTCGCCGTCGTCGTCGAGCCAGCCCTTCACGATCTGGACGCGATCGAGGTTTGCCCCGTTCGGATCCCTCCAGGCCCGTACCAGGAAGGCCGGCTTCGCGAACCCGGAGGCCCGCTCCAGCCCGCCGCCCATGGGTACGCCCCTCGCGTACCCGTGCGTCGCCCAATCCGGTCGGTCGAGGTCCGCTTCCTCGAAGTCGTAGCCAGCAAAGAGTCGGACCCGCATCCGCGTGCCCGTCGTCGCGTAGGTTTCCTTGCGGCGCATCGCATCGAAGAGCGCGTCTCGCGTGTTCTCTTCGGCCCAGACCGCCGCCAGCCCCGAGGCGACCTGCTGCCAACCGAAGACCGCGTTGTCGCCGACCTTCGCCAGCGCATCGGTCATCCGCGTCGCACTCGGCTCCATCCCCGAGTGCTTCCCGAAAAAGTTCTCTTCCCGGGAAGTGGCGAGAGCCGTATGGCTATCCGTCGAGCCGATCATGCCGAAGCGATATGGGTTCACGCCGGCCTCGGCCTCGATCTCGAGCCCCCGTCGAAGCGCCGAGCGGGCGTACTCGCCCGCGAGCATCGAATCCTGCTTGGGCGCCGTACCTCCGAGATTGCTGTCGTCCCAGGTCTCATAGTCCGCGAACTCGTCGTTGGGGCTCAGGAAGGGGTGGGTCTCGCCGTCGCCCTTGATCTGCGTGACCTCCATGAGCGGCTCCCAACGGAGGCGCTCCCGGGCGTACGCAGTGTCGAAGGCACTCCCATCGAGCCTCTTCGTGTCGAACATCTGCCCATTCGAGAGATTGCCGTTGTGCGGGATCGCCAGGATCGCGTCGCCCGTCTCGGCTTCGTATTCCGCCATGAACTTCCACAGGTCCTCGGGATCCGGACTGTCCAGGCTCGAAACCGGCGTCCGACTCGCGGTGGTCTCTGCGCCTCCGCGATAGATCACGATCCGGTGGAGGTTGTCACCCTCGATCATCGAGGTCCACTCGAAGCCCGTAAAAGCGGTGAACCTACCGGGCTGATCGTGGCGGTCGGCGGTCTCGGCGACTGCTCGCCAGATCGCGTTCTCGAGCTCCGGCACGCGCATCTTGCGCTCGTTGCTCGCCAGGTCCGCGATCAGGATCATCGCCGCTTCGTAGAAGCCTCCCTCCCCCGCGTTCGCCTTGTCGTAGAGCATCCGTCCGTACTCGGTCGCCAGCACGCGCTCGTCACCGCCGAAGAGGCGCGGCATGAGACCGAGGTATTCCATGTGATCCGAGACGACCAGGAAATCCAGGGGTTCGATCAGCCGAACCGGGAGGCCGTGGGTCGACGTCACGCGTTCGCCCTTCGCAAATCGATAGGCCTCGTCGGGCGAGAGCTGGACTCCGAAGAGATAGGCGTCCGGGGAGTTCGTCGTGTGGAGGTGGGTATCCCCGAAGAAGACCCGGTCGGGGATCGAGCGATCCGCGTGCGGTGAATAGCCAGCGTCCGCTTGCGCGCCCGCCGGCGCGGCGAATGCCAGCGTTGCGACGACGCACGCGACCTGGGCCCAGGCGCGAATGCGATGACGGCTGACCTGCATGCTCCCTCCTCTTTCGACGGGAGTCTCATGTTCGCAGAGTCAGAGCGTGTCCGGAAGGTTCCGACGGACGGCTGTGAAGTCGGGAGCGCGCTCGAGGAGATCGATGATCCGCTTCGGCGGCCGCCGATAGATGTCCGGCACGAAGGACTCGCCTGACTGCGGGTCGACCTCGAAGGGGAGCTCCCAGGGCGATTCGAAGCGCACCGTCGCCGCCGGCATGCCGGCTCGCCCACTCGCATCCACGAAGAGCCAGGATTCCGTCGGCGACCAGTAGACGGCGTTGAAGCCGTGCAGCACGAACCCGCTCCGCTGATCCTCGCTCGCCAGCCGCGCATAACAGAAGCCGGCCGGAAATCCGGCGTAGCGCAACATCCCTGCGATGAGATGGCTCTTGGCATAACACAGGCCCTGGCGCTCCTTGAGCACCTGGCTCGCGCTGCACGTGGCCTTCTCCGGCTGGACGTCGAAAGCGTGGGAGATCTCGTCGCGCACGAAGCCGAACAGCGCTTCGAGCCGCGCCTCCGGCGTCTCGCACCCTTCGATCACCCCCTTCGCCGTCTCCATCAAGGCGGGCGACTGCCAGTCGATGGTGATCGTGTCCTCGAGGTAGCGACCGAGATCGTCGCTCTCCGGGGACGGCCAGACGAGTTCAGCCATCGGCTTCGGCAGCGAGCCGGGCCTCTCGGCGCCCCTCGAGCAGATCGCGCACGATCACGCTAGGCACGCCCAGGGCTCGCAGCGCCGACGACACGACGTTGTCGATCGATCGATGAAGATCGAAGACGCGCTGGCCGCTCGCCTCGTCGAAGGCGGGCTGATGGGCGTCGATCAGCGCGATGCGGTCCCCGCCGAGCTCGGTCTTCAGGTAGTCGACCGAGGGCTGGACGTTTTCGACGTAGAACTCGAAGCGGCGACGCAGCGCCTCTTCGTTGTCGTCCGCACGACCGCGCTTGCCGGCGCGGGCACTCATCTCGGCCTTGCTGATCGAGAGGTGGAGCACCTTGAGGACGGGCACGTCGGCCTGGTCGAGAAAACCGAGGAGGTGCTGCGCGGCGGTCACCGTTCGCGGGTAGCCGTCGAGGATGAAGGGCGACTCGTCCTCTCCGGTCCGCTTCCCTTCGGCGAGGGCGCGGTCGATCTCCGCCGAGATCAGATCCTGGGTCCAGCGATTCGGGATCAGGAGTCCGCGCGCGGTGCAGAACTCGAGCCAGTCGAGCTGGCTGACCTCGGGCGTCCCACTCACCTCGTCCGAAATGAACCGGCTCGGGGTCCGTCCGAAATGCCGCTCGAGATCCGGCAGGTAGCGCTTGACCTTCTTCGAAAGCTCTTCGGTCGTGTCGAGACAGTCGAAGATGCTGACCTCCGACGAGAGCTGATACTTGTCCGAGAGAAGCCGGGCAAAGCTTTCGTCCGACTTCGATCGATCGATCGTCGACCGCAGGATCTCGCCCATCGACAGGTGCCGCGCCGGATCGATCGACACGAGATCGCAGAGGGCGGCGGCAACCTCCCCCTTCCCGCAGCTCGAGGGGCCCGTGAGGATCACCACGCCGGGTCCACGAAGCGCGATCGTCTCGACGCGGACCAGCGAGCGCGGGGAGTTCGGCCTGTTCATCGATCCTCCGGATCGTCCGCGGGAGCGACGACGCTCCGCTTCTTCGGACGACGACGACGCTCACATGAACGTCGCCTTCATCATGGACGTTACCATGGTCCGCACGCATGGCCGCATACGAAGACGACGTCGCGCTCGCCCCGGGCCGCTCCCTCACACGGGCGGTCACGCCGCGCAAGCGCGAAGCCGAGGACTGGACCCTGGTCCTGGTCGCGGAGGGCTTCGAGCCCCGTGCGCGCCAGACCGCTCAGGGCTGGCGGATCGAGGTGGATACCGATCGCGTCGGCGCTGCAGACGGGATCCTGACGGCGTGGTGCGCGGAACGCGCCGAGCGCCTGATGCCGCCCCCGCCGGAGCCGGATGCGACGACCCGACCGAGCCAGATGGCCCTCGCCTATGCGCTCGCCCTCGTGATGGTCGCGTTTCATCTCCTCCTGGTGCGGACCGGAAACCACCGCGCCTACGTGGACGCGGGCGACAGCCAGGCCGCGCTCGTGCTCGAAGGCGAGGTCCATCGGACCCTCACGGCGCTCACCCTTCACGCCGACCTCTCGCACGTTGCGGGCAACGCCCTCTTCGGCGGGTTCTTCCTCGCCGCGCTCGCGGGCCGTCTCGGCGTCGGCTGCGCCCTGCTCGCCTTCCTCGCGAGCGGCACGGCGGGCAACCTCGCCAACGCCGTCTGGTACGGACACGCCCACAGCTCCGTCGGGGCCTCGACGGGCGTCTTCGGCCTCGTCGGCGTGCTGGCCGGACTCGCGGCGTGGCGACGCCACGAGGGCGGCCCCTCGCGCCGCGGCGCGTGGGTCCCCCTCGGTGCCGGGCTCGCGATCGTGGCGATGCTCGGCGGCCCCGGCCCGAAGGTCGACTTCGCCGCCCACCTCTTCGGCCTGGCCGCGGGGGCCCTCGCCGGCCTCGCGATCTCGCTGCCCCTCGCGCGCCGCCCGCGGCCCGAGCCCCCCGCCCAGATCGCCGCGTTCCTGACCAGCGTCGTGCTGGTCCTCGGCGCATGGCGCCTCGCCTAGTGCCCCCTCAGTTCCCGGTCCCGTGCCAGAACGCATGGGTTCCGCAGGACATCCGCTCGGGCAGCGTGATCTTCGCAACGGGCTCGGCCGCCGGATTCGCAGCGTCGAGCACCAGGCAATGGGAGCGATCCTCGTTCATGTCCATCGTGAACGTGACCAGGTAACCGTCGTCCTCGGCGCGCGAGCCGATCCGCGGAGCCATCACCGTTTCGCTCGCGTAGACCCCTTCGGACAGCTCGACGACCTCTTCTCGGCCGGTCTCGAGATCCTGCTTGATCACGCCCTCGAAGCCGAACCAACCCTTCGCCGGCAGCGCGTTGTAGCTGTAGCGGTTGCGGCGACCGCCGTAGCGTCCATTGATCATCCCGAACTCCATGACCCGATCGCTGAGTCTCTCCTCGTGGCATTCGCCGGTCTTCAGATCGAAGCGCCAGCGGTGGGGGTAGGCCTGCATCGTATGGAGATCGAGGAACCGGAGCATCATCTGCTGGGGCGTCATGCCCGGCTCGCGCTCCGGAGACGGGTTCTCCTGAAAGAAGCCGTCCAGGATGATCTCATCGCCCTCTTCGTAGGCATTGATCCAGTGGAGCACGTAGGTGGGCGCCGCTTCGAACCAGCGAACGTTCTCGGCGCTTCCCCGTCGCGGGATCACACCGAAGCGGGTCGGCAGCTCCGGATAGTACGAAGAGACGTGGTGCCCCTTCTTCAGCAGGTCCGGGTTCCAGAACATCGGGCAGTCGTTCAGGATCGCGAAGTTCTCGGTGAAGGCCATGTCGTGGGGCATCCGCGCGCCGGGTAACGGGATGTCCACGTAGTGGGCCAGAGAACCGTCGGGATCGAGGACGCCGTAGTGCATGTAGGGTGCTTCGGTGCCGTAGTTGAAGAAGAGCATCTCGCCCGAGACCTCGTCGATCTTCGGGTGTGCAGAGACCCCCTCCTTCGGGAAGCGTCCGCCGAAGCCCGCCTTGCCGAGAGGCGCCAGCGTCTTCGGGTCGTGGCGATAGAGGTCGCCGCAGAGCCAGAAGCTCGAGAGCGCTTCTCCGTTGTGCACGACGATGTCGGTGCTCGAGGCGTCCTTCATGTTGGGGCGCGCACCCAGATCGCACTCACGCCGGGCGAGCTTCGTGTTCTCGGCGGCCCCCGCGAAGAGCGACTCGCCTGCCTCACGCTCGGCCGCGAAGCCGTCGGTCCGTACGAAGCGGTTCCGATACACGGCGTCTCCGTCCTCGAAGGAAATCGAGTGAAGCATCCCGTCCCCGTCGAAGGGGTGATAACGCTCGATCGGCGCGAGCAGCGGGTTCTCGGTATTGCGCAGGTAGACCCCGGCGAGGTCCCGCGGAATCTCACCTTCGACCTCGAGGTCCCAGGCGTCGTACTCGGTCGTCTGCGGGCGCCAGGCGCCCGTGCGGTAGGGATGATCGTCGTTCGCGGGGAGCGTCGACGCGAAGTTTTCGTGGATTTCCGTCTTCATCTCGTCAGCTCCTCTGTGCCGGTCGCTCGACGACGAAGCTCACCGTCGTCGCGGTACTGCCGCCGATGTTCAAGGTCTGGACACGGGACGCCCCTTCGACCTGCGTCTCGCCGGCCTGCCCGGTCACCTGATTCACGGCATCCACGAGCATGCGGATCCCGGTCGCCCCGACCGGGTGGCCGCCGCCGATCAGGCCCCCGCTCGGGTTGATCGGCGTCGTTCCGCCGTCCCGGAGCAGGTCACCGTTCTCGATCACCTGCCAACTCTGCCCCGGTGCCGCCAGCCCGAAGTGATCGATCGCCATGTATTCGCTCGGCGTCATGCAATCGTGGGTCTCGATCGCGTCGAGATCGTCTGCGCCTGCCATGCCCGCGCGAGACCAGGCGTCGGTGATCGCCTTGCGGACGTGGGGCATCACGAACTCCTCGCCCTGGCTCCGGGAGAGCTTCGACTCGTTCGACAAGCCGACGGTCTGATGCCCCCAACCGGCGATCTCCGCACCGTCCGCGAGGCGACCGTGCTCCGCGAGCCAGCGCTCGGAGACGAGGACGACCCCCGCGCCTCCGTCGGTGATCTGACAACAGTCGTTGCGGCGCAGCCGCCCGGCTACGCGTGGATTGGCCTCTTCGTCGGCCGCGAAGCTCTCGGGGCCGAGCGCCCAACCTCGAGTCTGGGCGTTCGGATTCGCCTTCGCGTTCGAGAGGTTGATCTCACCGATGGCGCGCAGGTACTTCTCGTCGAGGCCATATCTTGCGTCGTATTCCGCCGCGACGCGATCGAACATCGAAGCCCAGATCGCCTCCTCGACGTCGGTCTCGCGCCCGACCCAGGCCGCGGCCTCCTGGACACGCGCCGCCTCGGCACCGGGCATCGTCTTCTCGAGCTCTGCGCCGAGAATCAGGACGCAGTCGTACCGACCGCTCTCGATCTCGGCCATCGCGGTCAGCGTCGCGATCGAGCCCGAAGCACAGGCCGCCTCGTGGCGCATCGCCGGCTTGCCCCAGAGTTCCGGCACGACGGTCGCCGGCATGGCGCCGAGATGCCCCTGCCCGGTGTAGAGCTGCCCGAACGCGTTGCCGACATGGATGCTCTCGATCTGCGCCGGGTCGATGGCCGCCCGGTCGAGGGTCGTCTCGATCACGCTCCGGAAGAGGTCGCTGATGTCGAGGCCTTCGCGCGTCCAGTTCCGCGCAAAATCCGTCTGATTGCCGCCGAGTACTCGAATACCCATCGCGCTTCCTCACTCCTCGTTCGGGGCGAGCATTCGCACGACCGATCCCGTGAGCTCGGTATGGAAGGCGTCCCCCGCTTCGATCGTCTGCACAGAGGGATGGAGCCACCCCTCGCTCGTCACCATCATCACCTGCGCCATCGCAGCGACGTCGCCCTCCCGCAGGACACGGGCCGCCTGCCCCAGTCGCACGAAGCGGGCGTAGGCCTCGAGCGCCACCGCCTCGCGGTCGCGGAAGATCTCGCGCATCGCCTTCGAGTCCGGAAGCGCCACCTGCGCCGCGCTGAAAACCCGCGCGTTCCTCCGGAAGAACGATGCGACGCCCAGCACCCACTCTCCGACGAACGCGTCGAGCCCGACTTCGAGGACCCGCTCGATGCGCAGCATCCGCTCGACCGATTCGACGAGCTCCTCCATCAACTCCCCGTAGACCGCCTGGAGCGCCACCTCCTTCGATGGGAAGTGGTTGTAGAAGGTCGCCGTGGCACTGCCCGCGCGGCGTGCGGCGAGATCCGCGGTGAACGCGCCCGTCGACCCGATCTCGTCCCGGACGGCCTGGACCAGGCGAAGCCGGGTTCGCTCCGCCTTCGGCAGGGATTCGAGGTCGCGTGATCGGGATTCAGCCAGCAAAAAACTGAAGTAATTCTACAGAAATGAGCTCTCGAATAACAGAGTTGATCTCAAAATCGACAACTATACCGGCTGGACGGTACAGTCCCCCGATGCCCGACACGCGAGACCGGATCCTGAATGCCGCCGAAGCCCGCCTCCTCTCCGAAGGGCCGGGCGGCCTCGTGCTCGAAGCGATCGCCGCGGAAGCCGCCATCAGCAAGGGGGGCCTGCTCTACCACTTTGCTTCGAAGGAAGCGCTGGTCGCGGGCCTCTGCGAGCGCATGCTTCAGGGCTTCGACGAACGGCTCGAGACGCTTACCGAGGCCGACGACCGTGGGCCCGGTGCCTTCACGCGCGCCTATCTCGCGACCACGGTGACCGCCGAGGGCAAGCCGGCAGACAACTCGGCCCGGCTCATGGCGGGGATCCTGGCGACCCTCGGCCGCGACTCCACACACATGGTTCAGCTCCGGGAGGCCTTCGCGCGCTGGCACGCGCGCCTCGCCGCAGACGGGATCGACGAGACCACCGCCACCCTCGTTCGGCTGGCCGCCGACGGCCTCTGGCTCTCCGCGCTGCTCGGCCTGAATGAACTGGACCCGACCGCCGGTCGAGAAGCGCTCGCAGCCCTCCATGAACTGACCTGCACGGAGGACGCATGATGACCTCCCTCCACTACAACCTCGTGATCCTCGGCGGTGGCTCCGCCGGCTGCGTGCTCGCCAACCGACTCAGCGCCGATCCGGACCGGCGTGTGCTCCTCGTCGAAGCCGGCCGCCGCGACTGGCGCTTCGACGTGGGCATCCACATGCCCGCAGCCCTCACCATCCCGCCCGGCAACCGGTTCTACGACTGGGGCTACGTCTCCGAACCCGAGCCCCACATGGGCGGGCGCCGGATCGCCCACGCACGGGGTCGCGTCCTCGGCGGATCGAGCAGCATCAATGGCATGGTGTTCCAACGCGGCCACCCGCTCGACTACGACGGCTGGGCCGAGGAACCGGGGCTCGAAGACTGGAGCCACGCCGACTGCCTGCCCTACTTCAAACGGATGGAGGCCACCCCGCTCGGCGACGAAGCGTGGCGCGGTCGCACGGGCCCACTCCACCTCGAACGCGGCGCCGCCGAGGGCCCGCTCTTCGAGGCTCTCTTCGCCGCGGCGCAGGAAGCGGGACATGGCACGACCGACGACGTGAACGGCGCTCGACAGGAAGGCTTCGGTCGGTTCGATCGCAACGTCCGGGGCGGACGGCGCTGGAGCGCGGCGCGAGCCTACCTTCATCCGGTCCGCCGGCGCCCGAACCTGGACGTCTGGACCGGCGCCTTCGCGCGGCGCATCGTCCTCGACGGCCGGCGAACCGACGGCGTCGAGATCGATCACCGCGGCCGACGACGCTTCGTGCTCGCCGACGACGTGATCTGTGCGGGCGGCGCGATCAACACGCCCCAACTCCTCCAGCTCTCGGGCATCGGCCCCACCGAGGTGCTCCGCGAGGCAGGCGTCGACGTCCGCCACGACCTACCCGGCGTCGGTCGGAACCTCCAGGACCATCTCGAGGTCTACGTCCAACACGCCTGCACGCAGCCCGTCTCGATGTCCCCCCAGATCCAGATGTGGAGGCGCCCCTGGATAGGGTTGCAGTGGCTGTTCGGTCGTGGACCGGGCATGACGAACCATTTCGAAGCGGGGGGCTTCGTGCGGAGCCGCCCTGCCGCGCCCTACCCCGACCTGATGATCCATTTCCTGCCCCTCGCGGTCCGATACGACGGCACGCGCCCGGTCGAGGGCCATGGCTACCAGCTCCACATCGGCCCGATGCTCTCCGACGCCCGCGGCGACCTGCGGATCCGGAGCGCGGATCCGCGCGTCCCGCCGCGGCTCCGCTTCAACTACCTCTCCACCGAGCAGGACCGCAGTGAATGGGTGGAGGCGATCGAGGTCGCCCGCGACCTCCTCGGACAACCCGCCTTTCGGCGCTTCGACGGCGGCGAGCTCTCACCCGGGCCAGAGGTGCGCGGCGAGAAGAAGATTCTCGAATGGGTCGCGCGAGAAGCCGAGACGGCCCTCCACCCGTGCGGCACCTGCCGGATGGGCGAGGACGACGACGCGGTCGTCGACCCGAAGACCTTCGCGGTCCGCGGGCTCGAAGGGCTTCGCGTCGTCGATGCGTCGGTCTTCCCGAAGATCACCAACGCGAACATCTACGCGCCGGTCATGATGGTCGCCGAGCGAGCCGCGGATCGGATCGCGGAGCAGCCGGACCTGCCGACGGAACGACCGGAACGAGCGCGCTAGACGCTCACCCAGCGTCGGCCCGGCGGAGGCGTCGGCTCCCGGTAACCGTCCTCGGGCCAGTGCCAGCGCGTCCAGTCCGCGAGCGTCGGGCGCTCGACCTCTTCAGGCCAGGCGTCACCGTGGACGAAGACGGCATTCGGCGCATAGGGCTCGGTCCAGGCGAGCACGTAGCCCTTTTCGGTCGCCAGCTTCTGGAACGCGGCGAGGCTGGCACCGTGATAGAGGCCATAACGATCCTTGTCCCATTCATGGGCCGCGTCGTAGGCGATGGTCTTCGCGATCTCCGGCAGGAAGAATACGTTGTATTCGACGATCACGACCCGCGGCTGGTAGCGCCGGAGCGCACTCCACACCCAATAGTCGTTGCCGTCGATGTCGATCGACAGGAGGTCGACGTCGACCGGGACCGCATAGCGATCGAAGAGCGCCTCGACGTTTTCCGCGTCGACCCGCTCGCGACGCACGAGCACTCCGTCCGCCCGGTCGCTGCCCTCCATGAGAAGGCCGGACCAGCCGTGATGAAGGCGGAGATTCGCGGTATTCGAGAGATGAAGGCCGTCCCAGGCGCCGAACTCCACGAACGACCTCTGCCCCACTCCGATCCGCTCGAAGAGTCGCAGGAGGACGCCGTCCTCCCCGCCCTGCGAATGCACCGAGGCCGAATGCGCCTCGAGATCCGCCCGCCATGACTCCACCGTGATCCGTTCCACCGTCATCTCATCTCCGACCGCCGGGGACGCGCGGTCCCTACGCGGAGCGAAAGCTATCATCTCGGCTCGACGGCGGGACCCATCCCGCGACGGAGGCGCGACGACCATGGCGGAACAGCAGCAAGGCCAGAATCAGGGCGAGGGCATCTACCCGATCGGGAAGGCAATGCTCGGGATCACGTGGCTCTTCGCGACGGCCTGCTACTTCCCCCCGCTCGACGGGACCGCCGCGGGACCGGGCGGACGCGCCCTTTTCGGTGTTCTGGCGGCGGTCCATGCAGTCGAGTGCCTCTTCTTCCTGCCGGTGCTGCGAAAGAGCGCGCGGCCGCTGATCCAGGAGATCTGGCAGACGTTCCTCTTCGGGATCGTTCACGTCTCGACGCTGCGCCGGGAGCAGGAGGGGCAATAGAGCGCTTCTCCAGCCGTCGCCGAGGCCGTCTCAGAGGCATGTGCAAGGCGGGCTCGCCAGGACCAGAGGGGGCGCCCCGCAGCCCGTCAACCGTCGCGAAGTTGCAGACGCTCTCCCGCACGGCTGGACCGAAGTCCTACCGCCGCCCCTCTTCGCTGCGCCCGCGCCCGCGGTCGCGCGAGGGTCGGCGATAGCCCCCCTGCCCGCCGCCGTCCCGTCCCCCGCGCTTCGCGCTGCGCGGCGGCCGTGACGGAATGAGGCAATCCGGTCCGTCCCCGATCAGATCTTCCCGCCCCGCACGCACCAGGGCGTCCTTCACGGTCCGCCAGTTCTCCGGCGCGAAGAACTGAAGCAGCGCCCGCTGCACCGATCGATCCTGGACCCGCTTCGCCGCCGGGACCGGCTTCATCGTCAGCGGGTCGATCCCGGTCCAGTACATGCATGTCGCGATGTCCATCGGCGCCGGGATGAAGTCCTGCACCTGCCGCGGTCGATAGCCCCGCTCCTTCAGGAAGATCGCGAGCTCGATCATGTCCTCCGCGGTCGAGCCGGGATGGCTCGCGATGAAGTAGGGGACGAGATACTGCTCCTTGCCGGCGCGCTTCGACGCGGCCTCGAAGCGCTCGGCGAAGATCTCGAAGCTGCCGCGGCCCGGTTTCTTCATGAGCTCGAGTACCCGATCGCTCACGTGCTCCGGTGCGACCTTGAGGTGACCGCCGACGTGATGCGCGGCGAGCTCGTCCAGATACTCCGGCGAATCCTGTGCGAGGTCCATTCGGATCCCCGACGCAATGTGCACGCGCTTCACCCCTTCCACTTCGCGCGCTCGTCGCATGAGGTCGAGGGTCGGCGTGTGGTCGGTGTCGAGGAGCTTGCAGATCTTCGGATGGACACAGGACAAGCGACGACAGGTCTTCTCGACTTCGGGCTTCGAGCAGCGCATGCGGTACATGTTCGCGGTCGGTCCGCCGAGATCGCTCACGCTTCCCTTGAAGTCCGGAGCCAAGGCCAGCGCTTCGACCTCGCGCAAGATCGAGTCCGGGCTGCGGCTCTGGATTTCCCGCCCCTGATGCATCGTGATCGAACAGAACGTGCAGCCCCCGAAGCAGCCCCGCATGATCTGCACGGAGTCACGAATCGTCTCCCACGCCGGCGGCGGTGCATCGTAGTCCGGGTGCGGGCGCCTCGTGTAGGGCAACTCGTGGAGACGGTCCATCGTCGCCTCATCGAGAGACGCCGCGGGCGGATTGATCACGACGCGCCGGTCGCCGTGGGTCTGGACGAGGCGGCGTGCGTTCCGCGGGTTCGTCTCGTGATGAAGCTTGCGGGTCATCTCGGCGAAGGCTTGCGGGCTCGCTTCGACCTCCTCGAGCGAAGGCAGCTCCCCCGTCTCGACGCGCGGGTGATCGACGAGCACCTCGTTCTTGCCCAACAGATACGCCACCCCGTCGAGGTCCCGGAGTGACTCGAAAGGCTCGCCGCGATCGAGGCGCTGAGCGATCTCGAGGATCACCGACTCCCCCATGCCGTAGCCGAGTAGATCCGCCTTAGACGTCACCAGATTCGATGGCCAGATGCGATCGCTCCAGTAGTCGTAGTGCGCGATCCGACGAAGCGAGGCTTCCACCCCACCGCTGATGACCGGCACCCCCTTGAACGCCTCGCGACACCGCTGCGCGTAGACCGCCGTCGGGCGATCCGGCCGCAGTCCGATCCGTCCACCAGGCGAGTAGGCGTCGGCGTTTCGTCGCTTCTTGTTCGCCGTATAGTGATTGATCATCGAGTCCATGTTGCCGGCGCTCACGGCGCAGAAGAGCCGCGGGGGTGCGAAGGCCTTCCACGCCTCGGCGCTCTTCCAGTCCGGCTGGGACAGGATCGCGACCCGGAATCCATGCGCCTCGAGCCAACGACCGAGGATCGCCATGGCGAAGGACGGGTGATCGACGTAGGCGTCGCCCGTCACGAAGAGGACGTCGACCCGATCCCAGCCCCGGTCGGCGACGTCTGCCGGGGTCGTCGCGAGAAAGCCCGAGCGCGGGACGTCTTCGACGCCGGCCCTTTTGCTCCCTCTGCCCTTTCGTCGCGCAGCCATTGCCGCAAAGTAGCAGCGAAGCGCGCGCCCCCCCGCAGCCGAGCCGGGCTACGCTTCGCCTGTGCCGCCTCTCGACGCCTGCTCCCATCGCCCGCCCTGCCCGGGCTGCACGCGCTTCGGTGATCCCGCCCCGGCACCGGACGCGATCGCGGCCCTCACCCGCCTCTGTGAAGAGCACGGACTCGACGCCCCGACGATCCACGCCACCTCCGGCGCCGGCCATCGTCACCGTGCCCGCCTGGCGGTCCGCGGCCGCGCACGCAGCCCGAAAATCGGCCTCTTCCAGGCCGATTCACACCGGATCGTGGACACCCCGTCCTGTGCCGTCCACCACCCGGCGATCAACGAGGCGGCCGCGCATCTGAAGCAGGCAATCCGCGCGACCGGGACCGCCCCCTACGCCGATGGGCCCCACCACGGCGCGCTGCGGTACGCGCAGTTCGCCGTCGAGCGTGGAACGGCCCGCGTTCAGGTCGTCCTGGTCGGCAACGGCGAGACCCCCGACGTGCTCGGTGCTCTGCCGGAGGCATTCGCCGACGGGATGGGCGATCGACTGCAGGGGCTCTTCTTCAACGCACAGCCGGATCGAACGAACGTGATTCTCGGGCCGACGACGGTCCTCCTATACGGCGAGGAGGCCGTCCGCGAGCGCCTCGGCGGCGTCGACGTCTTCTTCCCTCCCGCCGCCTTCGGCCAGAATCACCTCCCGCTCTTCGAACGAGCGGTCGAGCGCATTCATGCGCTCGTGCCACGGGGAGCCACGGTCTTCGAGGCCTACTGCGGCGTCGGTGCGATCGGCCTCGGGCTGCTCGCGCGTGGTCCGGTTCGCTTCAACGAACGCAGCCCCGCCGGGCTCGAAGGGCTCGCCCATGGCCTCGAGGCGCGACCCTCCTCCGAGCGCGCCCGCGCCGAACGATTCGAGGGGGCGGCGGGGGAACGCCTGGACGGCCTGGAAGGGGCCGACCTCGTCATCGTCGACCCGCCCAGAAAGGGTCTCGACCCGCCGTTGCGCGCCGCGCTCGCAGCGCAACCTCCACGTCGCCTCGTCTACCTGGCCTGCGGTCTCCCAGCGCTCCTCGCCGAGTTGCCGACGCTGATGGCCGGCGGGCGAATGCGCCTCTCCGGCGTGGAGATCTTCGATTTCTTCCCCTTCACCGGGCACGTCGAGACCCTTGTGTGGCTCGATCGAGATGGGGAACAATCCGGTTCGCCGCCTGGCGCGGCGCCTGCTTCCGACGAACGCGAACGAACCACGTGACCCGATCCCGCGCGCAGCAGACCGACGAACCGATGGAGATCCAGGAGTCCTTCGACTTCGGACCGGTGCGCCCCACCGTTCGGGCCCCGCGCCCCGACGAGCGACGAAGCGTCCTGGAGGTTCTCGGACGTGCGTTCCTCGATGACCCGGTCGCGACCCACCTGTTCCCGAATCCGCGCACCCGCGCCCGCAAGTGGGCGCGCTTCTCGGGACTCGCCGTCGACTCGATGGCCGAGACCGCCCACGTCCTCACGACCGACGCGGTCGAGGGAACCGCCATCTGGCAGCGACCGACCGACGTCCATCTGGGCTTCGGACAGAATCTCCGAATCGCGATCCGCTTCTTCTCGATCGCGGGCTTCGGTTTTCGCCGTGCGACCCGACTTGGGGAGTTCACGAGCGGTCACCGATGGCGCGAACCGCACTATTACCTGGCGGCACTCGGAACCGACCCGCCCCACCAGCGCAAGGGCGTGGGGTCCGCGCTCATCGAGCCGGTGCTCGCGCACGCCGACCGCGACGGCGTGCCGTCCTACCTGGAGTCGTCGAAGGAAGCGAACGTCCCCTTCTATCGAAAGCACGGCTTCGAGGTCGTAGAAGAGCTGCACATCCCGGACGGACCGAGGGTGTGGTCGATGCTCCGGCCCGCTCCCTGATCGTGGCCCGCCGATCGGCTCAATCCACTCGGTAGCGCTCGAAGCGCCAGGAACCGCTCGCCTCGTCGATGGACCGCCTCGATCGCGCCGCGCCGAAGAGCGCCGATCGTGCGTCCTCGGGGACGAAAACCGGCCCCTGCGCGGCGGGCACAATCGTGCCGTCGAATCGGGACAGCAAGAGTTCGTCGACGCGAGCCGCTCCGGTCTTTTCGTAGAACGCGTTGGACGTGGACGGTCCCGCCTCGAGGAGCACCGTGGCGTCCGTTCGTTCGGCGGCGAGGGTCCGCACGCAGGAGGCGATCGCGTCTCGCGCGGTGTCTCGATCGGCCTCCGCCTGCACGACGTCGAAGCCGGCAGGCGGGCGACCCATCGCGGCCGCGCCAGCGGCGCTCGTCCAGATCACCCCCTGTGAAGCGCCGAAGGCAGGATGATCGATCGGAAAACGGCCGGTCTCCGAGAGGACCAGCAAACGTGGCCGTTCTGCACGCCCGACGGCTCGGCGCCGCCACTCCGCGATCGCCTCGTCCTCCTCGGACGCCTCGGAATAGCGATGGACGAGATCCGGCTCGGACCGCAGGATGCGCCCGGTCGTGACCAGGACATCAGCGCGGGCACGGGCCAGGCCCAACGCGAAGCGGTCGATCGGACTCGGAGGGGCATCCGGTCCGATCTTCAGGATCCGGCCTGAAGGGCCGTGGATCGCGGCCACGTGCAGCAGGCCCGAGGCCTCGCGCCAATCGATGTCGCCGTAGAGCGCGGCGACCCGCTCATCGATCTCGTCGGGGGCCATCGCTGCTCCATCTGCCCGGATCGGCTGCGCACCCAGGCTTTGCCCCGATGACTTCTCGGGGAGGTTTCGTGGCAGTATGCTACCGGCGTCGTCATCTCGCCGTCTCGAGGAATCCGCTGAATGTCGTCTTCCTTGTCGCTCTGGCAGGAGATCGCTCTGCTCATTCTGGGATTGCTCGCGCTTTGCTATGCGCTCCTTTTTCGGATTTGGCAAACGCAGGCTCTCGTCGCCGACGGCGTCTTCGTTCTCGCGATCACCGCGTTGGTCCTCGTCGTCGCCGTGCCCTCGTCCTTCGACCTCGCAGGGGAACGACTCGTCGAGTGGAGCCCGCTTCCCGAGGCGCTGGGCCAGGCGGACGAACGTGCGGCCGCGCTCGCCGCGCTGCCGGGCGGCTTGATCGACAGCGCGCTCGCCCGGATCGGTTTCGACCCCGACGAGGAAGAAACGGGGGCGACACCCGAGACCCACGTGGAAGCCATTGAAACGGACGCCCCGGCCCAGGGGTGGCTGAGTGAGCAGGTCCGGCCTTCCGTCGACAGCCTCGTCGCCCTGCTCGTTCGCATCGCGACCGGCACGACCGCCAGCCTGGTCGCCGTGCTCGCCCTCCTCCTCCGGATCGTCACCGGCCTGAGTCGGCGACTGCGCCGGATCACGGAACGACTCGAGGCGCTCGAGGGCGCGAAGGCTTCGAATCCCTCAGCCGAGGCGCCCGGCCGCCTCGAGACGGGCCGGGCATGACCGCTCCCTCACAGAGCCGCGAGCGCTCGCTCCTCGAACGACTCATACATCGTATCGACGCATTCTTCCTCTCTCCGAGGCTGCGAAATTCTTCGGCATCGCAGCTCTCGAGCATCCGAATGAGCGTGCTTTTGGCGCTCGCGACCGGACTGCTGGCGCTGGTTTTCATGCCGACCTTCGTGGCGATCTGGCCGTCGAACGTCGCGTGGATCGCAACGGGCCTCTCATTCGTGGTCCTCGGCCTCCCCTTTGCCCTACGTCAGAGGGATTCGCTTCGGCATCTGGGCCACGCAGTCTGGGCGATGGCCCTCCTCTGCTCGGCCGCCGCGATCGCCATGAGCGGCGGACAGGCGTTCGGCTTGTTGGCCTTCCTTCCGACGCTTCCGCTCCTCGGCTTCCTCGTCGCCAGAGCGAGAGGCGCGCTCACCGCCACTCTTGGCAGTCTGGCGGTCGGTGGACTCGGAACCTTCCTGATCTTCAGCGGCGCCGAACCCTCATCGAGCTTCGGCGGCTCCTCGCCACTTAGTCGCTACACGATCGTCCTCCTCTGCACCCTCGGAAGCGGCTTTTTGTCGCAGCTCTTCGAGAGCTTCTGGAACCGCACCGCGACCGACGTCGCCGATCGTGCGCAGGCCGAGCTCCACACCCGCGAGGTCCGGAACGAGAGTCTGCTCGAGCACGCCTCGGAAGGCGTCATGATCGTCGACCGCTTCGCCGTCGTGAAGTTCGCGAGCCCGGCGGCGGAGCGCCTTCTCGACGTCGCGCCGGGCGAATCGATGAACTACCGACTCCGCGACTTCACCGTCCACGACGACTTCATCAAGCTCTTCCCCGCCTGGCAGAAGGTGGTCGCCGATCCCGACGGCGTCGTCACGACCCAACTCCGGACCCGCCCGAACCTCGGCCGCGACCCGGACGTTGAGGGCCTGGTCCTCGACGTCGTCGTCTCGAACCAGCTCGCGAACCCCGCGGTCGAAGGCATGGTCCTGCGGATGCGAGATGTGACGGAGCTGACTCGAGCCGAGTCGAACTACCAAGCGCTGCTCGACCACTCGATGCAGGGCATCGCGGTCGAGTGCGAGGGCCGAATCGTGTATGTGAACCAGACCCTCGCGAAGCTCTTCCGGTCCACCCCCGAACAGATCACCGAGACCGGCTTGGCCGGTCGAAGTCGCCCCGTGTTCAGCGAGGACGGGGACGAGGTGCTCGAAAGGCATACCGGCGACGGTCCCGGAATGGCCGAGATGCGATTCGAATTCGGCCCCGATGACGACCTCTGGGTCCGTATGCGTTGGGCTCCAGTGACCTGGCGTGGCCAGCCGGCGCGTCAGATCGCGTTCGCCGACATCACGCTCGAGCGAGAGCAGACTGCGCGCCAGGAGCGCGAGAATGAACGCCTGGCGTCGGCCGTCGAGCAACGGACCCGAGAACTCGAGGCCAGCCAGTCACGACTTCGAAAGCAGGAGCGGATGGCGACCGTCGGCACCCTGGCCGCCGGCATCGCCCACCAGATCAACAACCCGATCGGCTCGATCCTCACGACCGCGGACTTCGCGATCCTGACCGCCGGCGACGCGGACGGCGAACAGATCCGCAGCGAAGCCCTGGAAGACATCCGGAGCCAGGCGATCCGATGTGGCAAGATCGTGCGCAGCGTCCTCCAGTTCTCACGCTCCGAGCCGACTGAGAAATGGCTCAACGATCTCACCGGTGTGCTGCGAACCGCCGTCGACGCGACGTCGAACCACGCCAGCGAGCGCGAGGCGAGCATCACACTCTCCATCGAGACCGAAGCAACCACAAGCGTTACGCTGATGACCCCGATCGAGCTCGAGCAGGTGTTCGTGAACCTGATCCAGAACGCCATCGAAGCCCAGCCGCGCGGGGCCCGTATCTCGGTTTCCTCCCGAGCCACCGCGGAGGACCGAGTCGAGGTGATTCTCGCGGACGATGGTCCGGGAGTCGCCGAAATGGACGCGCCGTCGGTCTTCGACCCCTTCTTCACGACGCGACTCCGGGACGGCGGCACCGGGCTCGGGCTCTCCGTGGCCCACGGAATCGTCGTCGACCACGGCGGCACGATGTGGCTCGACGCCTCGCCTCCGGACGAAGACAGTGCCTATCCGGGAGCCCGCTTCCACGTCGAACTCCCGAGTGAGAAAGCGGACATGTCCGCCTAGCGTCGCGCTGGAATCCTTCTCAGTCGCCGGCGACCGGCGGGAAGCGCTCCAGGATCGCTCGAATTCCTTCGTTCAGTCGTTCGTCGCTTCGATTCCGGTCGCGGGTCGTGAGCATCCCCCGCCCCCAACCTCGCCATGCGAGATCGCCACTCTCGGGGGCGAGCACGTCGATGATCAGCGTGGCCTCCTGGTAGGCGTTCACGCGGGACGTAGTCGAGGCCGCACCGCCATAGGCGTAGCCTCGGTTCCACGACCCCATGCCGGTGCCGAGGGTGACGCCGTCGACGCGGAGTTCCTCTTCGAGTTGAACGCCATAGGTCACGACGAAGTCGGCCGAAGCGCGCGCCCCTGCGCGCTCGAAGCCACGCTCCTCGAGCACCTGCTCGATCCCCGCGCGCACACGATTTCGCAGAAGCGAGTTGTCGGCGAAGGGATTCGCCCCCTCGACGATCGGCGGATCTTCGAAGTGGAAGCGCTTCATGGACTCCAAGGCGACGGCGTCGTCCCAGTCGGAGCGGACGTCGAAGGTCTGACAACCGACGAGGCCGAGAAGAGCCCCCCAGCAGAACGCCACGAGAATTGCCTTCGTGCCGCATCTGGCCTGCACGGTCTCTGCTCGACTTACTTGCATTCGCCCCTCCTGGGTAGAACCCACGTGCGAACATAGCCGCCACCGACGGCCTCTCGGGACAACTCGCGCTAGCCTCCCGGCCCCGACCCACTTTCGTTTCCCGGAAGGCGCCCTTCGTTCCATCTGCCTCCCCACGAAATGCAGTGCTGCGTGGGAACCGGAGGTTTCATGTCCTGGCAGAGGATCGAGATGGCCAAGGAAGGGGAGAACGCCGCTCCCGGTCCCCCGCTCGCCCCCGGCGAAAAGCGCGCGGTTCGGGTCGGCGATCAGGAGCTGCTCGTGCTGCGCCTCGGCGACGAGTATTTCGCGGTCTCGAACCGATGCACCCACGCTGCCTGGCCACTCACGAACGAACCGGTCGACGGCATGGAGATCGTCTGCACGCTCCATGGGGCGCGCTTCGACGTTCGCGATGGCTGTCCGACGGGTGGCCCCGCGAGCAAGCCCCTCGCCTCCTATCCCATCGAGCTCCGCGATGAACAGCTCTACGTGAGGTTCTGACATGCCGGCCTGGCGACATCTTCTTCTCTTGGGCCTCGTGTCGGCTCAAGCCGGCTGCGCCGCGCTCAACTATCCGGCGGAGCCGACCGACGCCGAGCCGGCTGCGCGCGAGGTGCCCGAAGCACCCGTCCTTCTGGAGGTGGGCTTCGGCGAAGGGGCCGTTGAACTCGCCCCCCTCGAAGACGCCGAGGCGAACACCGCGCGCACCTGGTATGCACTCGCACGTGAGGCGCGCATCGCGCGACAGACCAGAGACTTCGAGGAAGCGCGGGAGCGGCTCGCCCAGGCGGCGCTCCAGCTCGCGGGACGGCCCGCCTCCAACGCCCAGCGCCGTGCGGTGCACGGGATGCGCGCGAGACTCGCTCTCGACTTCGTCGCGCTCGGAAAAGAGGAAGAGGCGGAGGCCCTCGCCGACCTCCTCTTCGACGAAGCCGAGAACGAGCCCGAGATCGGCGGTCCGGCGACGGTCGAGCTCGTGCAGAATTTCGCGGCGAAGCGCGTGGCCGAAGCTCGCGAGGCGGGCATGACCAAGTCTCCGCTTCCGCTCCTCCGAATTGCTCTCGACGCCGCCAGCCAGGACGCCGCGAGCGTCCAGCGTCTTTCCCTCGCCTACGAAGTCTCCCAGCTCGCGACCCGGGATGGCGACGATGCGCTCGCCAGGCGGGCGATCGAGCTCGCCCTCGCCGATGCGCAGACGGTCAACCCCTCCGACCGGTCCCAGATCGCCTCGCTCCAGATCTACCGCGCTCGCATCGCGCGCGTCCAGGGAGACCTCGCCGTCGCCGAGCGCGCGGCGACGATCGCCTATCGCTTCTTCGACGAGACCGATGCCGACCCGACGAGCCGCGCCATCGGCGAGGCGACCCTCGCCGCCATCCTCGCGGAACGAGGCGACGAGGATCGCGCTCGCGCGATCATCACCGGGGCGCAGGCCCGCATCTCGATGGACCCGCCGATCTCGGATCATGCGGCTCGGACCGTGCTCGCCGAGTCCGCGCGACTCGAGCGCGCGCTCGGCCGGCGCGACGACGCGCGGGACTATTTCCTGCAGGCCCTCGACATCCCGAGCCTCGACTTCGAGCCCGACGAGGACCTCGTCGCAGACCTCACCGGGGAGCTCGCAGCGCTCGATGCGCCCTCGACCGACGCGGCCGAAGCGGCGGCCGGCGAAGCCCCCCCCGAATAGCGGGGCACCTCACTCTCAGTCGGTGCTGGCGGCCGACTCGCCCTGGACGCGCTTGCGCCCCGTAATCGACCAGTAGGCGGGTGCCGCCCCAGGAGTCACCGCAAATCGTTTCGTCGATTTGACCTCGAAGCCGGCATTCTCGAGCCACCCCGGCAGATCGGGGATCGCGTGCAACGCGCACAAACGGAGCGCCCACCCCGCGATCGCGATCGCGCCGTAGTAGACCCCGGTCACCCAGCGCGCGAGCCTTCCGCCCTCTGACGGCGCGAAGTCGGCAAGATGGATCCGACCGCCCGGGCCGACCCGACGGCTCAACACCCTGAGCATCGCTCGCGCCTCGGGGTCCGAAAAACAGTTGAGGAAGTAGTGCGCGACGACGTGGTCGAAGATGCGCCCCTCGCAGGAGGCTTCGACGGGTGCCTCGACGCACTCGAGCACCAGCTCTTCCCGCGCCGCGACCGTGCGGAGGCTTCCCAACATCGTGCCGGAGCGGTCGACCGCAGTCACGACGGCCCCCGCCCGTGCGGCCGCGAGCGCATCGTCTCCCCGCCCCGCCCCCGCGACCAGCACCGACTCCCCCGGCCGCACGTGACTGAGGAAGGCTCGCTTCGAACGCGCAATCCGGCCCAGCGAGTAGATCGCGGCGAGCTCGTCGTAGCAGAAAGCGATCGCCCGGTAGTCGTACCGGGTCGCGACCGCAGGCATCGACGAATGCGGTTCTCGAGGCGCACCCACAGGTCTCGTCACGCTCGCCTATCGCCGCTCGAAGAACGGGAACTTGCCGACCTCGGATCGCTTTGCATCCGTTCCGCCGCGGTCATGTCGCCCCTCCTGCCGCGCGTGCGCCCGAACGGTGCGCCAGCCGGGGAGGATGCCGCAAGACCCGAGCCCGAAAACGAAGACCGCGTGGCGGCCGGAGCACACCACGCGGGCACTTCGCGATCAGAGACGGAGCCTCCTCAAGACCGGCGGACGCTCATTCGGCGACTCCGCGACGACCGGGCCGGGTGCCGCCCACGATCGGCGGGTTCGCCGGCGCCAAGGGCGAGGCAGGCGTCACGGTGTTCCGGCAACCCGCACCGGGCGAGTCACAGGGCTGGCGCACGCCGCCGATCGAGGAGCCGATCGAGCGCTGGGCGCCGTTGAAGGCCAGCCCCCCGCTCGCGACCGCCGCCACGGGCGGTGCGAATCGATCCACGACCTTGCCGGCCACGTCGATTCCGTCTCCAGAGAGACTCGCATAGGCGTCGTCGAAGGCATTCGTCGCTGCGGCCGCGCTCGCCGCCGCGTTCGCGCCGGAGGTCTTCGCCACGGCCACCGCCGACGGTCCGCCAGAGACCGGAGGCGTCGGCGGTGCCGATACGGTCTTCGTCGCGGCCGCTCCGGAACCCGAACCTGCATCCGCGCCGGCCGCCGTGGCTGCCCCGACCCCGGCGTCCACCACCGCCGCGGTCGGCATCGCGACGCCCGCGCCGGCCGATTCGGCCGCTTCGGCTTCGGCCGCCGCGGCGACCACAGTTTCCTCACCGGCCGCCGCGCCGCCGTCCAGACCGGCGACGGCAGCGCCATTCGTGCCGGCTTCCGCACCGTTCGCCGCGCCGTCCCCGGCTGCCGTGGCGGAGGCCATCGCGTCGGCCGCATCGGCAGGCGCGGGCGCCTCCTCGGGCGGGCCGGCCGCCACGGAAGGCGATTCGGTCACCGCCGCCGGATCAGCGTCCCCGAAAAGGCCGCGCATCGGCCCACAGGTCAGCAGGAGCGCGATCACGATGAGGCCGCCACCGATCATCAAGGAATTGCGAGAAGTCGGAGTCATTGATTCTCTCCACGTGTCTGGATCGACTCGATCGTCCGGCGACGATCGGCAGCCTTCATGTCGATCGGGTTTCGATTCAGTCGAATCGGAAGTTCAGATAGCCACCCACGATGTGGCGATCATAGTTGTAGGCGTCTCGGTTCGAGTCGTTGTCCAGATACTGGTAGGCGACGCTGACCGAGAGGTTGTCGGTGATGTCCTTGATGATCGCCGCATCGAAGAGCCATTCGTTCTCTTCGCGGTCGTCATCCGAGAGCACGTATTCCTGGTTGAACACCTCGACGTCGGGGAACGTCGACGGGTTGTCGAAGTCACGGCGCGTGTAGCTGCCGCGCGTCGTCACGGAGATGTCCAGCGGGAGCTCGATCTCGATCAGCGCGGTCAACTGGTTCGCGAAGTGATCCCACTCCTCCCCCTCGGCGTCGTAGCGGCTGAAGCGGTAGCCACCGCCGACCTCGAGTTCTTCGAGGACGTCGTCGAGACCGTTCGGGATCGGGACGAGGTAGCGGTGTTCGACGGCCGCCCCGAAGCCGATGCCGTCTCGATCGCGCGCGTTGCGTTCGTCGACACCATTGGGACTACAGCCGATCTCGCCGCCCGCGAGTCCGTTGGCACAGACCGTATTCGGCCCACCCGCGCCCCCCGGCGGCGAAGGCACGTTGTCGGTGACCGAGAGGTTCCGGAAGCGCAGATCGTCGGAGACCACGTCGAGGAACAGGAAGGTCGTCCCGTTCTTCCGCCAGGTATGGATCAGCGAGAGTTCACCGAAGTGTTCGTAGAGGTAGTCATTCTCGTTGCGGACGTTGGCGTAGCCGAACTGGTACCGCGCCTGGGCCTCGGTCTGCGGACCGAGGCGCTGCGACAAATAGGCGCCCGCACGGATGAAGTGGGTGTCGAGCCCGTCGAGGTCCCGGTGGACGTTGCCCGAATAGCCAGCGGTCAGACCCGCTGCGGTCTGGGCGTCCTCCGACTCCCAGACGCGCACGCCGCCGTCGATCTCCCAGACCCCGCGCCAGTCCTGCTCGCCGGCGCGGTCGAGGATCGCGGCGCCGGTCTCGGTCACGCTGCCCCGAAGCAGCACGTTGTCGTCATACTCGAAACCGACGCGACCGCGCACGAACCAGGGATAGAGTTCAGTGGTCTCGAGCAGCTTGGCCGCTTCCTTGCCCCAGGGCCCATCCCCATCGAGGTCGACGACGCGCTGGAACGCGTCGCGGGCCCGTTCGCGCTCCGACGACCCCTGCCACGCGAGGCCAGCGTAGTAGGAGGCGACCGGTTCGGTCAGTCGCGGAGCGAGGCGGCTGGCCGCCTCGAGCGCGGGGGCCGCACGATCGTTGTCGCCGTCGCGCAGAAGGAGGAGACCGGTGTAGAGCTGAAGCTGGGCCTCTTCGCCGGTCAGACCGCGGGCGCTGTCGAGCGCCGCCGCCGAATCGGCGTAGCGCTCGAGATGATAGAGCGCGACGCCGCGATAGAGTTCGACGTCCCCGACCTGCTCTCGCGAGAGGTCGGCGGCGCCCCGCACCCCGTCGAGGCTGTTCAGCGCTTCGGGGTAGAGGCCCTGGCGGATCTGACACTGGCCGGCGAGGAGCGCCGCCCGGCTCTCGAGCCCATCGATGCCGCGCAGTCGGGCGGAGGCCGGTTCGCAGCGCCCCTGCTCGACGTCCTGACGCGCCTGGCTCATCGCCTCGTCCACGGGCCCGGCCGCTGCCGCGCCGGGCAACGCCGCCGCCCCCAGCACGAAGAGCGCGAGGCTCACCCCAAGGCCGCTCACGAGGCGCTTGATCGCCAGTTGCTTCCGCACTGTTTCCCCCAATCTCAGTCGCTCGGTCGATTGTCCACCCGAGACGGTAGCCATCCCGGTTCGCTCCGCCGGGTCGATCGGGAGTCCGATCCTGCCCTGCAGTCCGAGAATGCTGTCCGCCGAGGCCGACCGATGGGATCGGGCTGCCTCAGTTCGCCTCGTTCTCGCGCCGACCGCCGGCGAACGTGAGACCCGCCAATCCGAGGCCCATCAGCAGCGCCGTGCCGGGCTCGGGAACGACACCCGTCGCGTTTGCCGTTAGTTGCGGCGTGCCGCGAACGCCCGGAGTCGTCGAAACTTCGTACCGGAACGTCACCGAGTCGCCCACGTTTACGTTCCACCCGATGTAGTCGTAGACGTCGGGGGCGAAAGCCACGTCGTTGACCCGCGTGAAAGACGTGAAGCTCTCGTTCCAGGCGAAACCCGGCACCGCGGTCGTATCGAGGCTGGTGGGCAGCGTGGGGTTCAGCTCGACGGACACTTCGCTCGTCGCATAGGCACCGCCACTCGCGAGCCCGCTCAGGAAGAGTGTGAAGGGACCGCTGATCTGGTCGGTATTCACCGCCGAAACCGTCAGCGTCATGATCACGGAATACGCCCCCGTGACGCCCAGCGTGTTCTCTCGACAGGTCTCGTCGCCAAAGAGGATGCAGACGTTCGTCGAGCCGGTCAGGTCGACGTCGGAGACCCCGATTCCCATTTCGCCGGCCATCAGGAAGGGGTCTTCGGCCCCGATCGTGATCGTCGGCAGTCCGCTCAGATTCGCGTCGTCGAATCCGAAGGCCGGGTCGAAGTCCGCCGGAAGGGCGAAGGACGGTCCGGCTCCCAGCAACAGACCGAAGAGGAGCACGAAACGCGCCGCCACCACCCGAATCGAAATGTTCCGTCCCATCGAAGTCACCTCTGCAGCCGCCCGAACGGGCTCTCGCGCGTTCGATCCAGCCATCACACATGGGTGCATTCGCGCCCGTGTCCGTGCCTTCCACTCCGCGCGGATCCGCCGTGGACAGGCGAAGGGGTTCCGCGCTTCCCGTCCCGCAGCGGGAGGGGCGACCCGCCCGCGCACGAAGCCGAGCGGGATCGGGGAGAAGTGGTGGGGCGAGCTGGTTTGTGTCAGACACGAGGGATTCTGCAGAGGTATCTTCGCCGCGCAGCAGAAGAAGGTTCGACCGCAAACTGCCGAAAAAGGGGCAGAAAACGTCCCACGCATCGCTAGGAGCAAGGGCCGTATGGGGAACCCGCCGGGTAGGCGGCCTGGGCGCTAGCGCAGCGTGAGGAGGACCCCCTCGAAGGGATCTCCTTCCGGAAACCCATCGACCGTCGGGTGGTCAGCGCCCGCCGGGGCCGGCTCGATCGACGCGATCTCGCGATGGGCACGACGCGCGAGGCGCTCGATCACGAGGTCCAGTCCGAGGGGCGGGGCCGCACGGTTCTGGGTGACGAGCAGCCGGCCACCCTCGGCGAGGCGATCGATGCACGACCGCAGCATGGGCTCGAGATCCTCGCGGACGGACCAGAAGCGGCGCCCCGCGGCTGCCGCAGTGGGCGGGTCGACCACGATTCCGCGAAGCTCGCCGCCGCTCTCCTCCAGCGCCCGGCGGGCATCGCCGCGGAACCGGACGTGGCGCGCGGGCTCGACGCCCGTGGCCGCGTTGAGCGCCAGGTTCCGATCGAGGCGAGCGAGATAGGGCCCCGACAGGTCGACGCTCGTGACCTGCTCTGCCCCCGCCGCGAGCAGCGCCACGCTGAACGCCCCGGTATGGGCGAAGAGGTTGAGCCATCGTCCTCCTTCCGCCTTCGCGAACGGCGCGAGTCTCGCCCGGTTCTCCCGCTGGTCGACGAAGAGCCCATAGCCCGGGCGAGGCCGACGTGGCTCCGCCCAGCCGGGGTCGAGTTCGAAGGCCAGCCCGCGCTCGCGCGCGACCAGGGCCAGGCCTTCTCGTGAGAGGGCTTCTTGCTCCCGCAAGTCCTCCAGCCCACCGCGGACCCAACGGGTCGCGTCCAACTGACCCCGCGCGGGAGACCGGAGATGCAGCACCTCGAGCACGCTGAAAGGCTCGCCCTCCGGCGTCACCGGGAGCTGAGCCTCGAGGGCGCCG
>PAQX01000028.1 GCA_002709835.1 Deltaproteobacteria bacterium | reverse complement strand
CTTCGTGGAGCTGTTCCATCGGAACGTTCTCGGTCACGCGCAGCTCGCCGGTCGCGAACGCGATCGCGCTGGTGCCCGCGCCGCCGGCGAGCAGCAGCACGCCGCAGCCTGCCTGCAGGAGGGTGGCGGCGAAGAGCGCGGCGAGAGCGCGGCGGGGCCGCCCGGGGCGATGCGGATCGTTCGGCACGGCGCCAGTCTCGTCCGGCTTCGTGTTTCTGTCTAGCTCGCGCGTCGGTCGCGAAAAAGAATTTCGGTGCGCGTGACCTTCTGGCTTGGTCACCGCGGGCAAAGAGCCTCCAGAGCGCGATGGTGTCGTGCACTCCGAAACGCCGTCTTCCGAAAGGAAGGAGCGGAATTCCCGTATTTCCGGAAGGGTTGCCGCAGGAGCGCGATTCGGCCGACGGAAAAGAGAAAACTGTAAAGGGCGGGCATTTGCTTCGCGATAAGTCACATCAAATGCCGCCTCCTTGCACAGGCGGATGGGCAGCCGCCCGAATCAACGGAACGTGGAACGAAGACGGATCACGAGTAAAGGAGAGACGATGCTGTTGGACGCGATGACGACGTGCGACGAGAGCCAGGCGTGGGGGGCTGGGCCGAGCGAACGCCAGAGCGCTACCGAACACCAGGCCGCCCTCGATGCGACCCTCTTCCGCGCGGCCCGCGATCCGTATGAGTTCGTCCTCGAGCTCGACGCCGGCGAGCTCCGGGCCCGACCCGAATGGGGCGAGCGCTAGTTCGACCCGTTCCGCGCGTCGAGCCCGAGATTCCGCGCCAGAGGAATTCCCCTCGGGGTCCGCCGGAAATCTCCGATCAGCGGTGTTAACGTGTTCCTCGAGGCCCCTCGGATTACGACGGGGCCTCGAATCCATTGGGGCCTCGGCTTTGCTCGTTTTCCGTCCAATTCTGGGGGAAAGCGCCGCCGGTGCCCGCGCCTGCCCCGTATCCCGCGCAATTGCCATCCCCTGCGCGTTTCCCCGGGAGAACCGAATTGAGTCTGCACCCGCTGATCGCCCTCGCGAACGACCGCGACGTCAAGCAAGCGAAGGGCTTCCGTGCCGCCGCCGAGAAGCTGACCGGCGCCTCTCTCGAGGCCGACTACCAGGCCGAGACGACGAACGTCCCCAAGCGCTCCGCCGAGGACCTGAAGTACCTCGGGGTCCGCGTCGGCCGGAAGGCCAAGCAGCGCCAGAATAACAAGGACGAGAAGCACCTCGCCGAGGCGATCGCCCGCGCAGCGAAGGAAGAGAGCGCGCCTGCGTTCGAGCTCCCGACCGGCGAGTCGCTCACGATCGTGGACCACAGCGTGCCGATCAAGACGGCGGCTGCGGACAAGGAGAAGGGCGACGCGGATCCGAACGCCGGGATCGACGAGATCCCGCTGCTGGCCGTGATCGGCGAGGATCGTCCGGCCGTCGCGGTCCTGAAGTTCCTCGAGCCCGAGGCGACGCGAAGCGGCGCAGGCGACACGCCGCTGCGTCTCTTCCTCCAGGGTCTCGCTCACGCGGCGGCCGTCGACGGCAACCGCGAGGCTCTCAAGGCGGAGATCGCCGAGGCCACCGGCAAGACCCTCGGTGAGGAAGCACCGGCGGTGATCCTCGCGGCGAGTCCGCAGTACTGGAAGCTCTGCCGGAAGCGCGAAGCGCAGAAGGGTGCGGGCTGGATCCGGGAGCTCGAGCGCCTCGCCCGCGAGATCGGAGAGTCGATCGGAACCGAGGTCTTCTTCGTCGCACTGTCGACCGACACGAGCGAAGGCGTCGGTTGGAACTACGACGGCGAGGGCGCGGTCCTCGCCGGCGAAGTGTCCTTCGACAAGGCCTGGGAGACCGGTGCGGGCAAGCTGAAGCCGAAGCCCAAGCCGAAGAAGACGGATCCTGCGGACGAGATCGTCGAAGCCGACCTCTCCCGCCCGGTCCGGCAGTACAACATCCGTGAGAGCTTCGAGCCCGGAGACCGCATCGCCCATAAGACGCTCGGTGAGGGTGTCGTGCAGGGTGTGACCGGTCGAGGAAAGATCGCCGTGCTCTTCGGAGAAGAGAAGAAGCTCCTCATCCACGAGCGCGCGTAGACGGTTCGTCGACCTGCCGGCCAGGCGGCTCCGGCCGTAGGCCCGCCGTCCGCGCCGCCGCCCAGAAAGAAGAAGCCCCCGATGTCCAACGCTGCTGCCGCCGAATCCTTCGGTCAATTCGAAGGGACGAGCGGATACATCGCCTCTCGTTCGCTGATCGACGCCGTCAACTGTTCTCTCGCCCTCGAGCGCCCGCTGCTCGTCAAGGGAGAGCCGGGGACCGGCAAGACGCTCCTCGCCCATCACGTCGCCGAGGGGCTCGGGATGGAGATGGACAGCTGGCACATCAAGTCGACGTCGAAAGCCGAAGACGGGCTCTATGTCTACGACACGGTCCAGCGCCTGAATGATGCGCGCTTCGGCGATGGAAACGTCGGCGACATCCGCAGCTACATCCGCCTCGGCCCGCTCGGACGCGTGTTCTCTTCGGAGAAGCGGCAGGTCCTTCTGATCGACGAGATCGACAAGGCCGATCTCGAGTTCCCGAACGACATCCTGCGTGAGCTCGACGAGATGCAGTTCACGGTCATGGAGACCGGGGATGAAGTCAAGGCGAAGCAGCGGCCGATGGTAATCATCACCTCGAACAACGAGAAGGAGCTGCCCGACGCGTTCCTTCGCCGCTGCGTCTTCCACTTCATCGAGTTTCCGGACGTGGATCAGATGCGTGACATCGTCGACGTTCACCACCCGCAGGTCGAGAAGGCCCTGCTGGAGCAGGTGCTGACCAAGTTCTACTGGCTGCGAGAGCAGAAGGAGCTCCGAAAGAAGCCCTCGACCTCCGAGCTGATCGACTGGATCACCGCGCTGCTCCGCGCCGGCGTGAACCCCAGGCAGCTCGAAGCGGAGCTTCCCTTCATGGGTGCGCTTCTCAAGAACGAGCAGGACACGAAGGTCATCTCCCAGTACCTCGATCGGGACGGCAAGCTCCCGACCTCCTTGGACGAGCTGAAGGGCCCCGGCCGGCGTTAGGCCGGCAGCGGGCGAGGGCTTCATGGTCTTCCTCGACTTCTTCTACGCACTTCGGTCGGCAGGGCTCAAGAGCACGCTGCAGGAGTGGCGGATGCTGCTCACGTGCCTCGAGAAAGGGCTGCACAAGTCCACCGTCGAGGGCTTCTATCACGTGGCGCGTGCGTGCCTCGTGAAGAGCGAGAGCGACTTCGACACCTTCGACCTCGTCTTCGCGGACTACTTCGAAGGCATCGAGGGAGCGATCGAGCTTTCTCCCGAACTCCTCGACTGGCTCGCGAATCCGAAGCCGGCGGAGGAATTGACGCCGGAAGAGCTGGCTGCCCTCGAGCACCTCGATATCGAGGAGCTCATGAAGAAGTTCCAGGAGACCCTGGCCGAGCAGGAAGAGCGTCACGACGGCGGCTCCAAATGGGTCGGAACCGGGGGGAAGTCTCCCTATGGCCATGGAGGAACGCATCCGACCGGCATTCGTGTCGGCGGCGGGCCGGGCAAGCGCTCGGCGATGAAAGTCTACGAGGACCGTCAGTTCAGCGACTACCGGACCGACGTCGCACTGGACACGCGTAATGTGAAGCTCGCGCTTCGTCGCCTCCGCCAGCTGACGCGGACCGACGGCCCCGAAGAGCTCGACATCGACGGCACGATCGACAAGACCTGCAAGGAAGCGGGGGAGATCGAGCTCGTCTTCCGGCCCAAGCGAAAGAACGACGTTCGGCTGCTCCTGTTGATGGACGTCGGCGGGACGATGGATCCCTACTTCGAGCCGGTCAGTCGACTTCTCACCGCGCTCCACGAAGAGCGCGGCCTGCGCGACTTCCAGGCCTACTACTTCCATAACTGTGTGTACGAGCGGGTCTATACGTCGGGGCGTCTGCTCCGCAGCGAGTCGATGATGACCGCCGACCTGCTGCGTACCTATGGCGAGCGCTGGAAGCTGATGATCGTCGGTGATGCTGCGATGCATCCGTCGGAACTCAACTCGGCTCGGGGCAACATCAATTTTCGAAACGAAACGGAGACGAGCGGCGTTTCCTGGCTCGATCGTCTCCAGCGCCACTTCGATCGGAGTGTCTGGCTGAATCCCGACCGGCCCGTCGAGTGGGCGATGTCGTCCACCTGCCGGCAGATCTCGGGGATGTTTCCGATGTACCATCTGTCGGTGAATGGGCTCGAGGACGGCGTGAAAGGGCTCGTTGGCGCTCGACCCGCGACGATTCGGCCGATCATGGCGCCCGGGTCGAGCCGGCTCTAGGCCGTGTGACACCCCGCGGTGTCGCTCTCTTCGCCGGTCCGCTTCGCGTTGCGGTACGCTTTCGCGGACGCGCCGGAGAGACCAGTGATGACGACACGCGATCAGGTTGCCCGTAAACGGGCCGGACTCGTCCTGCTGGTGGCCATGTCGGTTTTCGCCGGCTGCGTGCGCCTCGGTCCGCCGCGACCGGAGGTGGCCTATCAGGCCGACGTGCGTATCGCGGTCGTGGGTCGAGACGGCGAGGCGCGTGCCGTCGAGCAATTGACCGAGTTCTGCATGGGTGGGCTGCGGCGACGGCAGGCGACGATCGAGGGCGTCGATGTCGTGGCGATCGACCGGCCCGACCTGAACGTGAGCTGGCTGCTCGATCCGGAGGCGAAGGTGTTCCAGGAGTTCCGGCTCAAGAGCCACGTGATCGACGCGTTCGTGCCGCCGGATCCCTTCGGCCCGAGAGTGCGGAGCCGGTTTCGGAAGACGGGCATGGACGAGGTCGGAGGGCGGGCCGCTCTGCGATACGAGGTCGAGGGCGATCGGATCCAAGGGCTCGCTTGGACCTCGCAGGACGGGGTGCCGATCCGCTTCGAGGGGCAGATGGCCGTCGGCGGCAGCGAGCTTGCCGTCGAGGTCGAGTACGGCGAGGTCCAGCGCGGCCTCCAGGCGCTCTATCTCTTCGCGATTCCGCCGAACTACGAGGGCTTCGCCCAACGTACGCAACCGGTTCGGAGTCGCCGCGACGCAGGGATCGAGCACGCCATTCGCCGGCTGCGCGACGAGCGGGAGTGGCGCCCGTCGCGCATCTACTAGTCGCGATCCCCGCCCGCGAGACGGCCCACTTTCACGGCGTTCGCCGCGACCGCGGTATGCACGGAGTTCGCCGCGACCACGGCATTCGGGCTGATTCCGGTGGCCCGCCGGCCGGGCTCTACGGCCTGCGACCGTTTTGTCGGGCAGCCGCCAAAACCCGACAGAAGCGCCAAAAAACCAAATAGAACCGAGCGCATAGAAATATTTTGTCGGCTGATAGAATCCGCCGGATCGGCCGATGCGGCCCGGTCCCCAGCAGGTCTTCGGTAAGCTGCGCGTGCCGATCGTCCGTCGAAGGACGAGGTCGATGGCGCAGCCGCGATCCGACGGCCCCCCTTGCAGGCGCCCGCGCCTCGGAGACTCTCTTGCCCGATCCGCCCCGCTTCTCGATCTGGGCGACGCCGAGCCTGCTCGGCGGACTCGTCTGGCTCGCGACGGCCGCCTCCCTGAGCGGCTTCGGCGCGGTGACGCTTGCGGTACCGGGGGCCACGCTCGGGATCTCGGGCGTGATGCAGTTCCTCGCGCCGGGCGATCGCCGGGTCACCCAACTCGGCGCCTTCGCCGGGCTCGTCGGCTCGGTGGTCGCGATTCCCTATTTCTTCGTCCTGGGCTTCGGGGCGGGTCTCGGCCTCCTCGCCACGTCCCTCGCTGGCGCGTGGGGGGCGGGGCGGACGGCAATTCAGGTGGAGCCCGATACCGAAGGCGTGCCGAAGCCGGGGACGGGCTTCAAGACGGCCGCGAAGGTGACCCTCGACGAAGCCATTCTGTGTTTCGAGGCGCTCTCGGGGGCTACGGCGATCCCGACCGACGGGACCCTCGATCGCGTGATCGACGAACTCGACCGCGCGCACGCGTTCTTCACGCGGAAGGGCTTCCTGGATCGACCCGAGACCTATCACGTCCCGCCGCCCGAGCTCTTCGATCCCCTCCTGCGGATCGAAGAGGTGGCCGGACAGCGCGTAGAAGTCCTCCGTTTCGAGAGCGGCTACGCGCCGGCCGAGGGGGAGCCCGGTCGCGATCGCTGGCTCTCCTACGAACCCTGCCGCGAAGGCTGGGCCTATGTCCTGCGACACGAGGGGCCACCGCGCCCGTGGCTCATCGCGACGAACGGCTATCGCATGGGGCACGCGCGGGTCGACGTGTCGATCTTCTCGCGCTTCTTCAAGGACAACGGCCGGCCCGGGAGTCAGGGGGCCGCGGGGCTCGGTCTGAACGTGCTGATTCCGGTCCTCCCGCTCCACGGTCCGCGAAAGATCCACTGGCACTCGGGTGAGGGGTTCCTCGGCATCGACGTGCTCGACACCCTTCACGCGCAGACGCAGGCGCTGTGGGACATGCGTCGCCTGCTGTCCTGGGTCCAGTCGCAAGGCGCGCCCGCGGTCGGGGCCTTCGGTCTGTCGCTGGGCGGGCTCACGACGGCGAACTTCTCGAGCCTCGCCGGCGGGTTGTCCGCTTCGGTGCCAGGGATTCCGCTGCTCTCGGTGGAGCGGATCCTGCGACGTCACGCGCCGCCTCCTCAGCTCGCCTGGGCGATCTCCGAGGGGTTCGATCTGGAGCAGGTCCGCGAGCTGCTCCGCGTCATCACACCGACTTCCCTCACGCCGAAGGTGCCGAAGGAGGGACGTTTCCTCTTCGGGGCGACGGGCGATCGACTGGTTCGTCCAGATCACGTGCGAGATCTCTGGCGACATTGGGACGAGCCCGAGATCGTCTGGTACGACGGGTCGCATCTCAGCTTCGGTTCCGAGACGGCGGTCTGGGAAGGTGTAGACCGCCTTCTGCGCACGCGCGGTCTCGCGGCCTGATCCCCGTTTTCTCCTTTCGCTACTCCGCCGGGGGGGAGACCCATCGCTCCGCTGCGGTCGCGATCGATGCCGTGCGTCAACGGCCGCCCGCCGGACCCTGGCCCGAGTCGATCAAAAGGGACGCGCCGCCGGCCGGTTCACCACGTTCATCGAGTCCGGGCCGTCGGGCACCATGAGAGTCGAGAGGCGCCTTCCGTCGAGACGATGATGTGGTCATGGCTCTTCATGTGGTCAGCGAAGTGGCTGCTGCTGCACCGGTTGGACATGAAGCCGTGGCTGCAGACGATCATGGGGTGTTGACCGAGTGGGTTATTCGGCGACCAGATCGTGAGAGCGAAGGATCTTCATCGGCGATCTTTCTGGGGCAGCGCTGGCGCGACTTGCAATTCGCGGCGGAGCTGTCCATCGTACGTCAGCCACTGTTGGCGAGGAGGGATGCGCTGTGGATCGACGGGATTTCATGAAGAGTGTCGGCGTGGCCGGTGGGCTTTCGATGATGACGGGCGGCCTCGCCGAGGTGGCGCGCGCCGACGATCACGGGGCCGCCCAGGGAACGGCGGCCCGCGCGGCGATGCGGGGTCTCCTCGACACGATCCGCGACGCCGAAGACCAGCTGCTGCGCCCCGAGCGCGGGTTCTCCCAGGAAGAGCTCGCAGAAGCCGAGCGCTCCCTCGCCCATTTGCTCTACACGGGACTCGAGTTCTGGCTCGAGGCGAACCCCCAGCGGCCCGTCTTCCGGCGCTACGTGACGCCGACCCGCAAGCTTCTCGGCTGCAACCCCGACTCGATCTACTACTTCGCGCCGATCCAGGACGACAAGTCCTACCGGATCAAGGGCAACGTCGGTGCCGCCGTCTTCACTTCGTTCACCATCGAGCGCGGGAGTCACGAGGGTCACGCGGCACGGGGCTCGATCTCGGCGCTCAGCGATCTCGACATGGAGATCGAGAGCGACGGTAGCTACGAGATCGTCGTCAGCCGCGAGAAGCCCGCGAAGGGCAACTGGATGAAGCTCGAGGACGGCGCCAGTCAGATCACGACACGTCACTATCACGAGTCCCGACATTCGATCGGGACGGTTCCCGGAACCGTGATTCCGATCGACCTCGAGGTGATCGATCCGGAGCCGCTCTCGCCGAACGTCGGGGACGAGTCCGTCGCGAACCACCTGGAGTGGGTCGCGAATTTCGTACGCGAGCACGCGGCGATGACGTTTCAGGATCGACGGAACGCCTTCGAGATGGCCAAGAAGCTCGGCTGGGTCTCCACGGAGCCCAACGAGTTCACGAAGCCCGGTCAGTGGGCGACGGTCGCGGGCGACCAGGCCTACGGCAACACCCACGCCTGGTATGCGCAGGCTCGGTACGCGCTCGAGCCCGACGAGGCGCTCGTCATGACGGGCCGCTTCCCGGACTGCCGCTTCGCGAACGTGGTTCTCTGGAATTCGTTCATGCAGAGCTACGACTACGCGAATCGTCAGATCTCACTCAATCGGAACCAGATCGAGTACGAGGAGGACGGGTCTTTCCGGATCGTCGTGGCGCACGAGGATCCCGGCGTCCCGAACTGGATCGATACCGAGGGTCGCGGAACCGGCACGGTCTACTGGCGCTACATGTTCCCGACGTCGAAGCCGAAGCGCGTGCGTACGAAAGTGGTGAAGGCGTCGACGCTCGGCTGAGCGTCCGGCGGGCGCGCAGGCTCAGGGTTCGAGCACGACCTTCAGCACGTTCTCTTCGTGGTTCGCGAAGATTCGGTAGCCGTCGATCGCGCGATCGAGGGGGAGCCGGTGCGTGATGATCTCGGTGGGGTCGAGTCGCGCTTGCTCGATCATCGGCAGCAGGCGCGGAATGTACTTCTGGGGCTCGACCATGCCGCCGCGCAGGGTCAGGTTCTTGCCCATCATGCCGCCCATCATCGGGATCTGGATCGGGTCCTCCAGGATCACGCCGATCACCGAGACCCGCCCGCCTGCACGAACGATGTCGATGCAGTCGTTGACGAGCTGAACGCTGCCTACCGCCTCGATCGCGCAATCAGCGCCGCGGCCGTTCGTCAGGTTCGCGACGACTTCCTTCAGGTCCTGCTTCGTCGGATTGACCGTCACGCATCCCCGGCCGGCGGCCTTGGCGAGGCGTTCGTCGTCGAGGTCGACGGCGACGATGGCCGAGGGGCCGAAGAGGGCGGCGGAGCGCTGGGCGAAGACGCCGACCGGGCCGGAGCCGAAGATCACCACCACGTCGCCGACCTGGATGTCTGCGAGGTCGGCGCCCATGAAGCCGGTGGGCAGGATGTCCGAGAGAAAGATCGCTCGTTCATCCTCGATGGATTCCGGGAGGACCCAGAGGTTCGTGTCCGCGAAAGGCACGCGAATCCCCTCGGCCTGGCCACCCGGCAAGAGCGGGTTGCCGAAGATGTTCGTCCACATGCCCGCGTCCGCGGTCTTCTCGCAGGCACCCCAGGCGTCGTGAGCGCACATCTGGCAGAGGCCGCACCCGGTCGTACAGGACACGATGACGCGATCCCCCTTCTTCACACGCCGTACGTCGGATCCGACGTCTTCGACGATGCCGAGGACTTCATGGCCGACGGTGAAGGGCGGAACTTCGCGGCTCGGCGCGTGCCAGAAGTGGAGATCGGAGCCGCAGATCGCCGTGCGGAGGGTGCGGACGATCGCATCCGTCGGAGCGAGGAGCGTCGGGTCATCGACGTTCTCGACGCGGAAGTCTTCTTGTCCATGGTAGACGACGGCCTTCATGCGGGTTCTCCTGATTGGCGGGGCCTCGTTATTATGGCGCGGAATGCGCACCGCGGTGGGCGCGACGGGGAGAGGTCGGCATGACGATCGAGGCGACGCTCGAAGACGAACTGGCGGTCTGGGGCGCGGAGCGCGCGATCACGCGGGTGATTCAGCGCTACGCGCGGAGTGTCGATGCGCGGGACTTCGAAGCGGTCCGAGCCTGTTTTCATCCCGATGCACAGATCCACTACGGCGATTTCTATCGCGGGGGGTTGGACCAGGCGATCGACTTCCTCGCTGCTTCGTTGCCGGCCCTGGAGTCGACCCTTCATGTCTTCGGGACGCCGTGGATCGAACTCGATCTTGCGGCGGGTGAGGCTCGGGTAGAGACGTATGCGATCAACTCGGCGACCTATCCGCCGGGGAGCGACGGGCGGTCGATGCAGAACGTGAGCGGGGCCCGCTACACGGATCGCTTCGCGCGGCGTGATGGATCCTGGGCCATCGTGGAACGGCGGAACGAGCGGGTCTGGGCGCATAATCTTGCGGAAGAGGGCGAGCCCGAAGCTCCGGTCGCGGGTCCGGGACCGATTCGAGGAGGATCTCCTTCAGACCCGTGACGCGTGCCCTGCGCACGGGTTAGCGTCGAGAGGTCGCCATCGGAGGACCCGTCTTGTCGAACGAATCCCACGCTACCTCTCAGGAGATCCGCGCGCGTCTCGATCACCCCGTGATCGACGCCGACGGGCACATCATCGAGTTCCTGCCTGCGGTTCGGGACTTCCTCGTCGAGGAGGGCGGTCGTGAACTCGCCCAGCAATTCGATCAGGTCGTGGAGGCCGGGCTCGCGCTCGAGTCTCTCTCGATCGACGAGCGCCGCGCGATGGGTGCGTTCAAGCTGACGTGGTGGCCCTATCCGGCGGAAAATACCCGGGATCGGGCGACCGGCATGCTTCCCGGTCTTCTCTACGAGCGCCTCGACGAGTTCGGGATCGACTTCGCCGTGCTCTATCCGACGATGGGGCTGACGGGCATGAGCCTGGATCAGGCGGATCTGCGTCGCGCTTCGATTCGCGCCTTCAACCGCTGTGCCGCTGAGATGTACGCCCCCTACTCGGATCGGCTCTCGCCGGTCGCGATGATTCCGATGTACGACCCGGGCGAGGCGATCGACGAACTCGAGTTCTGCGTGAACGAGCTCGGGCTGAAGGCCGTTCTCCTGAATGGCCTCGTTTATCGACCTCTCGTCGACGACGCCAACGCACCGCGGGGCGCGCGATGGGTCGATACCTTCGGACCGGAGAGCCCCTATGACTACGACCCCGTCTGGGCGAAATGCATCGAGCTCGGGGTCGCGCCGACCTTCCATTCGAGCGCGATGGGATGGGGCTCGCGCATGTCCCAGACCAACTACGTCTACAACCACCTGGGCAACTTCGCGCAGGCGGGAGAGGCGACCTGCCGTACGATGGTGATGCATGGGGTGCCGACGCGATTCCCCGAGCTTCGCTGCGCCTTCCTGGAGGGCGGCGTGGCCTGGGCCGCGAACCTCTACTCGGATCTGGTGGGACACTTCGAGAAACGCGGGGTCCCGGGGGTCCACGCGTACGACCCGGACAAGATCGATCGGGGGGTGATTCGGACGCTCTTCGAGAGTCACGGGTCCGATCGATTCAAGAAGCATCTCGACGAGCTCGAGGAAGGGCTTTCGCACCTCTCGGGGCCCGGTCTCTTCCGGGACGACTTCGAGGCGAGCGGGATCACCGCTTCGAGCGACCTCAAGACGATCTTCGAGCGCAACTTTCGCTTCGGCTGTGAAGCGGACGACCCGATGAACGCGATCGGTTTCGACCGCAAGGTCAACCCGATGGGGGCTCAGCTCCGCGCGATCTTCAGCTCCGACATCGGTCACTGGGACGTGACCGACATGTCGGAGACCGTCGAAGAAGCGTGGGAGCTCGTCGACGACGGACTCCTGACCGAAGCGGACTTCCGCGACTTCACGTTCGCCAACGCGGCGACGATGTGGAAGGAAGCGAATCCTGACTTCTTCCAGGGCACCGTCGTCGCCGACGCGGTGAGGGCGCTCTGAAGAACGGCCGAGCGAGGCCTAGAGCTTTGCGAGCACTTCGTCCTGGTAGCGCCGAATGAAGCCGCGCTGGCCCTCGAGGTCCACGGCCTGGGATTCGCCCTGGCTGATCATCACGCGGGACGCACCGGCGTCCACGTAGGACTGGACGAAGGGCACGTCCATGGTTCGGGTGAAGTCGAAGCTCGCGGGCCAGATCGTGAGTTCGACGTCCGCCGGGTCGCGTCCGGCGTCGTTCGCGGTCCGTGCGATGGTCTCGACGCCTTCGGCGAAGGCTTCTGGAGAGATCACGTAGGGATACCAGCCGTCTCCGAGCCGGCCGGCGCGCCGCGCCGCGAACTCCGAGCTGCCGCCGATCAGGATCGGGACCGTCTCGCCGTTCGCCGGCTTGGCGTCCATGTGTACGTTCTCGAAGCTCACGTGTTTGCCCTGGTAGGTCGCGAAGTCTTCGTGCCAGAGCGTCCGCATCGCTTCGATGGTCTCGTCGAGCCGGCGACCCCGGTCACGGTACGGCACGCCGATGGCATCGTACTCTTCGCGCTGCCAGCCGATTCCGACGCCGAGACGGACGCGCCCTTGGGACAGGGCATCGAGGGTCGCGACGCGCTTGGCCAGGATCGCCGCGCTGTGCTGAGACGCAATCACGACGGCGGTACCGAGCCGCAGTTTCTCCGTCCTTGCTGCGGCGAAGGCGAGCCACTCGAGCGGGTCCGGCATCAAGGTGTCCGGTGCCGTCGGCGCCTTGCCGTCCTCGGAGTACGGATAGAGCGGCTCGTACTGATCGGCCATGATCACGTGTTCGACGGTCCAGATGCTCTCGATCCCTTCCTCTTCGAGCATCTCGACGAGAGAGATCACGTAGGCAGGATTGTCGGTGATCCCTTTCGTCATGGGCGGGATGTAGCCGAGAGCGGGCGTGGTCATGATCGAGAGATCCTCTTGCGTTCCGGGGGGCGATCCGGGTCAGTCTTCGATCTTGAGGACGCGGCGGGCGTTCTCGTAGAGGAACTTCGGCCACACGTGGTCGCGGAAGGGGACGTCCTTCATTTCCGTCATGATCCGCTCGAGGGACAGGCCCATCGGGAAGTAGCCTGCGTAGAGGATCTTGTCGGCGCCGCGGGTGTTCGCGTACTTGATGATCGCTTCGGGGTAGTGCTTCGGCGCGAAGGCGCTCGTGCAGTAATGGAGGCCGGGCCACTTGAGCATGAGCTTGACCGCCAGATCCTCCCACGGCTCGCATCCGTGATAGGTGACGATCCGGAGCTCCGGGAAGTCGTAACAGATGCGATCGAGGCGCTCGACCTTCTGCGGATCCATCGGCAGCCGTGGCCCCGGGACGCCCATGTTGAGGCCGACCGCGATGTCGAGTTCGCAGCACTTCGCGTACATCGGGTACATCTGGGGGTCGTCGACCATGATCTGGGGCAGGTTGCCGGCCGGGAAGGTGCTCGCCATCCGTACGTCGAAGTCGTTGTAGGCCTGCTCGATCTGGCGGACGGCGCCCATCACGTCGTTCGGATCGACGTGGACGTTTCCGAGGAAGCGGTCCGGATGGTTCTTCAGGGCCTCCGCGGAGGGACCGCCGAGCGGACCGACGCCCACGAGGGCCTGCTTGATCGACCACTTGTCCATCTCTTCGAGGGTGACCTCGACCGGGTCGCGCCCCTCGCCCCAGCCGTGGGGCACGCCCTTGAACATGTACTCGGCGGGGAACTTGAAGTCCTCCTTCGAAGACTTGTCCTTCGCGGCGGAGCGGAGGTTCCCGTAGGTCTTCTCGAGATCGAGAATCGGAAAGGAGAGCATGAGGTCGATGATCGGCAAGTTGGTAGGCATTCCCATACGATCCACGTTAGCTCAGCGAAAAGCGGTGCAAGGCGCTGGATTCGCGTGTGATCCGGCGCGCCGCCGCGAAGGTTGTAGACTCGAACGACCCTGCGGCCCGGCCGCCAACGAGGAAGACGAGCATGGACATCGAAGGCTTCGGCACCCCGATCGACCCCGACCGGATCGAGTGGGTCGAGACCCCTGGAGGCAACTCGACCAAGGTCCTGCGCGTCTCGGAGGAGACCGGTTCGTACACGGCGCTCTTCAAGGCGGAGAAGGGCACGGTGAACCCGCCCCACATTCATCTGGGTCCTGCGGACTTCTACGTTCTCTCGGGCAGGATGGATTATCGTGGCGGTAGTTCGAAGGCGGGCGACTGGATCTACGAGCCGAACGGTGCCGTGCACGAGGCGACGAGCCATCCTGAGGAGACCGTCTACCTGGCGAACGTCCACGGCGCCATCGCGTTCTACGGTGAAGATCCGGGCGACGGAAGTGAGCGACCGATCGTCGGGATCTCCGACTGGCGCGGAATGAAGGCGATCCAGGATCTCCAGAAGACCACGGGTTAGCGCGCGTCGGGCGGCGCGGCAGGGCGGGGGAGGAAGAACGACCGGTGAGCGGAGCGGGCGAGCAGAGTGGCACCGCCACATCGCGATCGACCCTGGCCGAAGATCCGCCGGGCGCTCTCGCACATCTGCGCGTTCTCGACGTCACGAGCGCGAGTGCTGCCTACGCCGGCAAGCTGCTCGCCGATCTCGGTGCCGACGTCATCAAGGTCGAACCGCCCGGCGGCGACCCCGCGCGACACGAAGCGCCGCTGGGTGAAGCCGGGGAGAGCCTCTCGTTCCGCTATGAGAACACGAACAAGCGCGGCGTCGTCCTGGACCTGACGACGAAAGAGGGCGCGGGACGTTTTCGAAGCCTGGCCAGCGAGGCGGATCTCGTCCTCGACGCGGGTGTGGGCGACGGACTCACGGCCCAGGGGCTCGGCTTCGAGACCCTCGTCGTTGAGAATCCCTCCCTCGTGGTCACGTCGATCACGGGGTTCGGCCGAACCGGCCCGCTCGCGGGGGCGCGCTCGAACGATCTGGTGGCCAGCGCCCTCGGCGGGGCGATGACCTCGATCGGGGCGCCCTCGGATCCGCCGGTCCGCCTCGCCGGGCACCAGGCCGACGTGATCACCGCGACGACCGCGGCCGCCGCCTCGCTGGTCGCGCTCCACCATGCGGCGCGATCCGGGCGGGGGCAACACGTCGATGTGTCGAGTCTCGAGACGATCGCCTCGATCACGCACATTGCCGGGGTCGGGAAGTGGCTCGAGGACGACGTGATTCCGAAGCGCGTCGGAACCGGGCTCGTGGCTTCCGTGCCTTCCGGCGCGTATCGGTGCAAGGACGGTCTCGTCTACCTGATGGTCAACCGGCCGGCCCACTGGTTGGCCCTCGCGCGCTGGATCCACGAAGTCACGGGAAACGAGGAGGTGCTCCAGGACGTCTTTCACGGTCCCTCCTCTGCGCGACTGCCCTATCGGGAGCTCCTCGATCTATTCATCGGCGAGCTGACCGCCACGCTCACCGTCGACGAGGCCTATCACGAAGGCCAGCGTCGCCACATCGCCTTCACTCCGGTTCACACGGCCGCGCGCATCGCTGCCGACCCCCAGCTCCTCGCGCGAAACTTCTTCGTCGAGATCGACGGCTGCGGCTCGGGCTCGCTCTCCGTTCCCGGCGCACCCTATCGCCCCGCGAAGATGCCGTGGCGGATCGGCCGACCCGCCCCGGTCGTCGGAGAGCACGAAGCGAGCGAGTGGGACGCGCCGCGCACGGATCTCAGTGAGGCGCCGTCCTCGACCCTCGGCCCGCGAACGGGCGGCGCCCTCGAAGGTCTTCGCGTCGTCGAGTTCGGAACCGGCCTCGCCGCCCCGTGGATCGGTCGGATCCTGGCCTGGGCGGGGGCCGAGGTGATCAAGGTGGAGTCCCACGCCTATCCGGACGTGCCGCGACTCTTCGTTCCGCCGCGATCTCCGGAAGAGGGCACGCAACCGGAATGCTCTCCGTGGTTCACGGATTGGAGCGCGGGAAAGCGCTTCGTCTCCCTCGATCTGCGCACGGAAGACGGGGCCGAGCTTGCCCGTCGCATCATCGACGAGAGCGATGCCGTGATCGCGAATTACAGCACCGGCGTGCTCGAGAAGCTGGGGCTCGGTCATTCAACCCTCGCCGCGCGAAATCCCGCATTGGTGATGCTCGAGTCGAGTGGTTACGGCGAGTCGGGTCCGCTCTCGAAGTACGTGACCTGGGGGCCGAACATCGAGGCCCTCTCGGGGCTCTGCAGCTTCTCCGGGTTCCCCGAGAACGAATGCACCCTCTCCCACTTCGCCTATCCCGATCCCCTCTCCGCGTTGCATGGCCTCGTCGCGCTGATGGCGGCGCTGGCCGCGCGCGACCGGAGTGGGAACGGGCAGGTCATCCACCTCTCCCAGCTCGAGACGACGGTGGCCTCGATCGGGCGGCTGATGGTCGAGCATGCCGTGACCGGCGAGGAGCCGAAGCGACTCGGGAACGGTGAGCCGGACAAGGCGCCCTACGGGTGCTTCCCGTGCGAGGGGGACGATCGTTGGGTCGTCCTCTGCGTCGAGGACGACGAAGACTGGCTGCGTCTGCGAGTCCTGCTCGGTGAACCGGACTGGGCCGCGAACCCGCGCTATGACCGTGCCCCCGGGCGAGTAGCCGATCGTGTCGACCTCGAAGGGCGCATCGCCGCATGGACGTCCGGCCGGAACGATTACGCGGTCGTAAACGAAGCCCGCGCGCTCGGCCTGCCCGCCGGCGTCGTCCAGAACACCGAAGACATGCTCCGCCGCGACCCGCAGCTCGAAGCCCGGTGCTTCTTCGAAGACATCCCGCACTTCAAGCGGGGGCAGGTCACCGCCTCTGGGATCCCGCTCGGGTTGACCGGGACTCCCGGGCGAACGACCTATGCGGGCTCGTCCGTCGGCCACGACAACGACTACGTCTTCACGGAGATTCTCGGACTGTCCCCGAACGAGATCGACCGCCTCACCGAGAGCGGCGCGATCGAGGGATCCGGGAGATGATCAGTCGGGGCCTCGTGCGCCCCTTCACCCACGCGCCCGGCGCGTCGCCCGAGTCGTGATCGGGACGAAAGGCAGAAATGGACTCTTTCGACGACAAGATCGCCGTGATCACCGGCGGCGGAACCGGAATGGGCCGGGAACTCGCCCGCCAGCTCGCGGCCGCCGGGTGCCACATCGCGATCTGCGACGTATCCGACGACAACATGGCCCAGACGAAGGCGCTCTGTGATGCGGAGAGCCCGGACGGTGTCCGGGTGACGACTTGTCTCGCGGACGTGGCAAGCGAGGACGACCTCCTGCGTTTCCGAGATCAGATCATGCGCGAGCACGAGACGGACTGCGTCCATCTCGTCTTCAACAACGCGGGCATCGGTGCGATGGTCAGCATGATCGACGGCGACCGCGACACCTGGGAGCGCACGTTCAACATCTGCTGGTACGGCGTCTACTACGGCACGCGAACCTTCCTGCCCATGCTCATCGCGGCAGAAGAGGGCCACATCGTGAACACGAGTAGCGTGAACGGACTCTGGGCCGCGCTGGGTCCGGGGATACCCCACTCCGCCTACGCCTCCGCAAAGTTCGCGGTCCGCGGCTTCACCGAAGCGCTGATCAACGACCTCGAGCTGAACACGCCCCACGTGAAGGCTTCCGTCGTCATGCCCGGCCACATCGGGACCTCGATCGTCTCGAATTCCGGCAAGGTTCTCGGCAACGATCCCAAGGAGATGACGGACGAGCAGGTCGAAGAGATGCGCGCGGGACTCGAGCGCCGCGGCCTGGATCTCGGGAATGCGACCAACGAGCAGATCCGCCAGGGCCTGATCATGCAGGGCGAGTCGTTTCGCGACGATGCGCCGACGACGGCCGGGGAAGCCGCGACGATCATCCTCGACGGCGTCAAGGAAGGGCGCTGGCGAATCCTCGTCGGTGATGATGCGCACGTCCTCGACCGGATGCTCCGGGAGGATCCGGAGGGCGCGTACACGCAGGACTTCTACGATCGGCTCCTCGCCGCGACGGACTGGCGGCTAGGCAACCTCAATTCCTGATCCCCGGCGTCCCCGCCGGACTCGTTGCGATCCATTCAGGGGCGCAGCGCGTGGCTCGATGGGACGGACGCTTGCGCTTCTTTACGAGCAGGCACCCGAAGTCCGAGCCGTCGCGCTCGAGAGGCGGGTTTCTCGACCTCACTTCGAAGTCGTCGGATGCTGAAACGAGAGACGCCCCGGACCGAAGCGGTCCGGGGCGTCTCTGACTTGAATCGACCCGACGGTTCAGTCGAGGACGTCCGCGGCGATCAGCTCCTCGAGATACGGAGTATCCCACCAGCTGAGCTGGAGCGCCTTGGCACGGCGGAAGAACATCTGCTGGTCGTACTCGATCGTGAAGGCGACGCCGCCCCAGATCTGAGCGCAGGCCCGCGTGGTCTCACGGTAGGTCTCACAGCAGAAGAGCTTCGCCATCGGTGCGAAGCGCGAGATCGAGCGACCCTGATCCGCGTTCCACGCTGCTTCGTGGACGAGGACGCGGCCGCCGTCGATCCGCGTCGAGGCGTCGGCCATGTAGTGGGCCAGCGCCTGGAACGCACCGAGGGGCTTGTCGAACTGAACTCGCTGATTGGCGTAGTCGACGGTCTCCCGGAGGCAGCGATCCGCGCCGCCCACGGCCTGCGCGGCGAGGAGGATGATCCCCTCGTGCATGACCGCGTTCCAGGTGGACCAGCCCGAGCCGGCCTCGCCGATCCGATCGGCCGAAGAGACCGTCACGCCGTCGAAGTCCAGCTGGTACTGGGGCTCGCGACCCTGGGACAGGAGCTGCTTCTTGGTGATTCCGTCGGCGTTCGGGTCGACCAGGAAGAGGTCGACGCCCGCTTCGCTTCGGGCCAGCACGATCAGCTGATCGGCGACCGAGGCGTAGGGGACCGATCGCTTGCGGCCGGTCAGCTTGAACCCGTCGCCCTCGGTCTTGGCTTCGAGGGCGATGCCCTTCTCTCCCTGACCGCGCTGGGGCTCGAGCCAGGCCGTCGTGAGTATCGCGGAGCCGTCGGCGATCTTGCCGAGCCACGCGTCCTTCTGAGCGTCGCTGCCCGCCGCGAGGAGCACCTTCGCGCTCAGCACGGAGGAGACGAAGTGCGGGACCGGCGCCATTGCGCGGCCGAGCTCTTCGTAGACGAACGCACCCTCGAGGAGGCCGAGGCCGCCGCCGCCGTACTGCTCGGGGATGAGCAGGCCGTTCAGGCCGAGTTCGCCCATCTGCTTCCACAGGTCGGCGGGGACGCCATCGGCGTCGTCTTCCATGTCGCGAACGAGCTGGGTCGGGCAGTGCTCTTCGAGCATCGCCTTCGCCATGTCGATCACCATCTGCTGCTCTTCGGCGAGATCGAGATCCATCTTGGTGCTCCTAGAAGTTCTTCGGCAGGCCGAGGTGGCGCCGAGCGATGATGTTCTTCTGGATTTCGGACGAGCCGCCACCGACCGTTTCATTCATGGTCGCGCGGTAGGCGCCTTCGAAGCGCCCGCGAAGCGGTGCATCGTCCTGACCCTCCATGATCGTTCCCTCGTGACCCTGGATGTCGAGAGCGTCCTTGCAGACGCGCTGGGAGAGGGACGTCGTGAAGAGCTTGTACTGCGACGACTCGATCGTCGGCGGCTTGCCGCCCGACTTGGCCGCACAGACGAAGCGTGTGGAGAGCGCCTTGGCGACCGCAGTGTCCGTCATGATGTGCGCAATCGTCCGGCGCACGTTCGTGTCGTCCTTGAGCGGCGTGTCGTCGCGCTTCGCTTCCTTCACCCAGTCGGCCAGAACCTCGGAGCGGTTCGCGATCGGCGAGAGGGTGAACATCGTGAAGCGTTCGAGGTCGAGGGCTTCCGAGATCATCTGGAAACCCTTGCCGCGCTGGCCGACGAGGTACTCGTCCGGCACGAACACGTCGTCGAAGAAGACCTGGTTGGTCGTGTCCTTGCCGATCGTCGGCAGGCTCTGGACCTCGAGGTTCGGGTTGTCCATGTCGATCAGGAAGAGGGAAAGGCCGTCGTGCTTCGGCTTGTCCTGGTCGGTTCGCGCGCCGACCCAGTACCAGTCGGCGAAGTGCGCGGAGGTCGTCCACATCTTCTGACCGTTGAGGAGCCAGCCGCCTTCGACCTTGTCCGCTCGCAGCTGCATGTTGGCCGCGTCGGAACCCGCCTCGGGCTCGGAGTAGCCGACCGCGAACTCGATCTCGGCGTCGAGGATCAGCGGGAGGAACTTCTGCTTGAGGAAGTCATTGCCGTGGCGGATCAGCGTCTTGCCGATGATGCCGACGCCCTTGCCGATCTGCGGCGCCGCGTGCTTCGAGAGCGCCTCGTTGAGGATGTACTCGTAGACGCCCTCGATTTCCTGCCCGCCGAACTCCTTGGGCCAGGACATCCCGAGCCATCCCTTGGCGGCCAGTTTCTTCATGAAGGCGCGGCGTTCGGGCGTGTCGGAAAGCTGAGTGAAGTTCTCTCGGTGGTGGTCCATCACGACGGGGTCGCGGTTCTCGACCAGCCAGGCGTCGACTTCTTCAGCGAACTTCTGTTCTTCGGGGCTGAAATCAAAATCCATGGCGTGAGCTCCTGGGGCCGGGGCACACGGGTCGCCATCGATCGAAGGCGGGGGGTACACCGGCAGGGCGTGGAGGCGCGACTCGGACTGAGCCGCGTGGCTGGACTATATACGAGACGGACCGTTCTGTATAGGCTCCCGCGGGGGCGGGCTGCGAAGAGCGCCCGCGTGCAGGTGTGCATACAGCGTCTCACTCGCTTCGTGCTGGACTGGCTCGCGCTTCGGGACGCGCTCCATCTCGAGGTCGGGCCTCCGTCGCGCGAGGCGCCGCCGAGATCAGAAGATCCGGTAGCGGGTCAGGACGGCGCGCGCTTCATCCGGGCCGACCGCCTTCTCCGCCGTGAGCCCTGCGGCCCGTGCGCCGTCGACGTTGATCTGGTTGTCGTCGAGGAAGAGCACCCGGCCCGCGTCGCAGCCGAGGCCGGCGATCGTGTGATCGAAAGCCTGGCGATCGGGCTTCACGAGGCCCATCTCGTAGGACAGATACTGTTCGTCGAAGAGGGTCATCAGGCCGAACTGCTCCTCGAAGCGTTCACAGTGGGCGCGATTCGTGTTCGAGAGACAGGCGAGGCGTGTTCGTCCGTGGAGGTCGGCGACGAGCTCCCGCGCGCCCGGCAGCAAGCCCTTCGGCCATGAGATGAAGGCGTCGAGGAACTCGTCGGGCGTCGCGGGCATCGACCACGTCTCGACCATGCCGCGCGCGAAATCGCCTTCGTCGCATTGACCCATCTCGTATCGACGGACCCAGGGGCAGCTCAACCAGCGCCGCCAGATCTCATCCTCGTCGTCCTCGTCGGCGAGCATGGCCATGTCGCCCATCCCGCCGAGTCGGATCAGCACGCCACCGAGGTCGAAGAGGACGACGTCGATCTCGGGCGGTCGGGACACGTGGGGCCTCCGGAACGGGGTGGCGGCAGGCTAGCCCAGAGCGATCGGGTCGCTCCCCCAGACTCGCCAGAGTGGGGCGAGATCGCGGCCGAGCGCTGGGTCGAGGACCACGGGATCGAAATCATTCCGGGGACTTGGGCGACGAAGCCGCACCCTCGGTGCGTGAATTCTGCTCATCCCGTCCGGCCGTTCGGCCGATACGCCCTTCTGGAGATCGCGATGGGCCGTTCCGTTCCAGGCGGAATCCGGCCGGACGAGGACGAGAGCGCCGTGAACGAAGACCAGTCGGCAGACGACCCGAGGGCCGAGAGCGCCCGCTCGGAGATGCCCCCCGAAAGCGCCGCGCGTGTCCCTCGAGTCGGGCAGCACGAACTGCTCGTGCTCTCTTGGATCGGGAGTCTCTTCGCCGTCCTGCTGATTCTGCAGGAGCGCGAAGTGCTCATGATGGTCGCGCGCGGCGAGGCCCTTCCGAGCCTTCTGTGGCGCCTGCAGTGGCCGCTGCTGCTCGTGCTCCTCTCGATTCTCTTGCCCGCGCGTGCGCGGATCGTCTTTCTCGCGCTCACCGGTTTCTCGTTCGGTCTGGTCGCGATCGGAGACGCGACCTACTTCCGCTTCTTCGGATCCGTCACGTCCCTCGTGAGTGTCGGGACCCTGCATCAGCTCTTCGACGTCCGAGACAGCGTCTTCGACGTCATGAAGTCGAAAGACTTCGTGTATCCCTCACTGCTGCTCTCGCTCTCGCTGGCGGCGCTGCTGCCGAAGCGCCTGCTCGTCGGCGCGACGGAGCAGGCCCTCGACTGGCCGGCCCGGAGGCTTCTGGCGGTCCGGCTCGGCACGTTGCTCATGCTCTTCTCGACCGCGGCATGGGCGACCCCGATCTACGAGGAGACCCACCAGATCGGTCGCGACAATTGGGTCCTGCCGGAGCACCACTGGAGCTCCCGGTACAGCTACTCCTCCTACGCGCTGACCTTCGGGCTCTACAACTATCACGCGCGCGACTTCGTCGAGTTCCTCGACATCGGCATCGACGGGGCGCCGCTCTCTCAGGACCGACTCGTCGAAATCGATGCCTTCGTCGAACACAAGCACGCGCTGAACCGGATCGAGGTGCCGCTCCAGGGAATCGCTTCGGGACGCCGAGTCGTGGTGATCCAGCTCGAAGCGATGGTCCACTGGCTGCTCGATTTCGAGCATGAGGGGACGAAGGCGATGCCCTTCCTTTCCTCGCTCGCCGAGCGGCACCTTTCCTGGGATTACGCAATGGACGTCACTGCGATGGGCCGGACTTCGGATGCCGAGTTCGCCGTCATGACGGGATTGCTACCCGATACGAGTCGGCCGAACTCGTTCGCTCACGCGGACCGTGCGCGTGCGTACCTTCCGGAGATCCTTCGGGACCTTGGATACAGCACGTCGTCCTATCACGGACACGACATGCAGTTCTGGAACCGCACGTATACACACCCGACGTACGGCTTTCAGGATTCCTTCTTCGATGAGGCCTATGGCGCTGAGCACATCCTGGGCCTCGGTGTGCCCGACGAGGTCGTCTACGACTTCGTCGCCAATCGGATCGAGGCAGACGAAGGTCCCTCGCTCTCGTTCATCATCTCCCTCACAAGTCATCATCCCTTCGTCTACACGCCGAAGGAGTACAAAGATCTCTTCTCGGGCCTCACGCCCGAGGAGGGCTGGGGGCTCCTGGGCCCCTATCTCCGCAGCGCGCGGTACACCGACGACAAGCTCCGGGCGTTCTACGAGGATCTAGAGTCGCGCGGGTTGCTCGAGGACACGCTCTTCGTGATCTACGGGGATCACGACGCGGGGGCCATGCACACGATCAAGACGCTCCCGCAGATGAGCCCCTATACCTACACCGTCGCCGAGGAGCGCGTGCCACTCGTGATCGCGATCCCGGGCAAGGAAGACGAGCTCGAAGTCGCACGTGGACGCCATACGGACGCAACGACCGGCCTCCACGAAGTCTTTCCGACGCTGATGCACCTGCTCGGGGAGGCGATTCCCGACGGCGTGCTCGGGACGAACATGCTGGTGCCGGATGCGTTGCGGGATCCGGTTCCGCTCCTGTCGCGTCTCGGGGACCTGCTCTACGCCCACCGCCACTGCATCCANACGTCGCGCGGGTCCGCCTGCATCGACTCNTCGTCGCCNCNGCCGNCGCCGGGGACCGGAGGCGCACCCACCCTNGTCGACGGCGTTCGCGAGCAGATCATCGTGAGAGAGATCCTGGANCATCCNGACTACTGGGATCGCNAGCGGGTCGGTTCGGTGCTCGCTTCGACGGGCAGNGAGTANGGCGCNCTAGTCCAGCNGCTTCCCGCAGTNCGGNCAGCCGCCGAGGTCGGCGAACTCCTGTCGGCGTTCGGCCGCGGTGATGATCTCCTCGGCGATCTCCGGCTCGATGTGGAGCTGGTCGGCGAGCATCGCGTAGGCGGAAGCTTCGTCCTTCGTGACGAGGCCGTCCGCGAGAGCCTCCCGGGCCTCCTGGCGGAGCGTCTCTTCGTTGCGGTTCATGATGTGGGCGAAGCCGGAGGCGAAGAGGGAAGTCGGCAGTGCGACCATGCCGATGCCGACCATCTGGATCGCCGATGCGAGGATCTTGCCGAGCGGCGTGATGGGCGTGACGTCGCCATATCCGACGGTCGTGAGCGTACAGACCGCCCACCACATCGCGGCCGGGATCGATCCGAAGGCCTCGGGTTGCGCGCGGTTCTCGACGACGTAGACGAAGCTGGCCGAGAGTACGATCGCGACGGCCATTACGAAGAACGAAGCGGCGAGGGCGGAGTGTTGGAGACGGTAGACCTCGAAGAGACGACCGAGTGCGGCGGAGTAGCGCGTGAGCTTCACGATCCGCATCAATCTCAGGACGCGAAGGAAGCGAAGGTCGAGCGCGAAGAGCGCGGACAGATAGAAGGGGGCGATGGCGACCACGTCGACGATCGCCATGGGTGAGCGCAGGTAGCGGAGCCTGCGCGTGAAGGCGCTCTCACCCGGGGCGGCGTCGTCGGCGACGGACCAGATCCGCGCGAGAAATTCACTGGAGAACGTGACGACAGAGATCTGCTCGAAGGCGACGAAGAGGTCTCCATAGGGGCCGCCGATCGAAGGGACGGACTCGAGGATCACCGCGACCACGTTCCCGAGCACGAGACCCATGATCAGGACGTCGATCGTGCGCGATAGCTGATCGCCGTTCGCGCCGACTTCGAGCACTTCGTGGGTGCGCTTTCGAATGGCCGCAAGAGAATCCATGCCCGGGATTTCGGCTGGTTCGCGGAGCAATTGAAGGAAGGATGCGATCGGCCGACGAGATCGACGGCCTGCCTCAGGAAAACACCGCAGGGTGTCTCGGGCGCAATCTCCAGGCCCGCTTCGCTATCGTCTTGCGCTTCGATCGGACCCCGGCCAGCGCCGGGGTCGGGAGCCCGATATCATGAAATTCGAGACCCGCGCGATTCACGTAGGCCAGGAGCCCGACGAGCAGACCGGCGCCGTCATGCCGCCGATCTACGCCACATCGACCTTCGCCCAGATCCGGCCTGGGGAGACCCGCGGCTACGACTACACGCGTTCGGGCAACCCGAATTTCACGCGCCTCGGTCAGACCCTCGCGAGTCTCGAAGGAGGTGGCCACGCGACCGTCTTCGGGAACGGCATGGCTGCGATCACTGCGGTCCTCTCGACGCTGTCGAGCGGGGACCTCGTTCTGGCTGAAGAGAACGTCTATGGCTGCACGTTCCGGATCTTCGCGCAGGTCTTCGAGAAGTTCGGGCTGCGCGTCCGCTACGTCGACTTCGCGGACCCCGGCCAGTACGGCACGATCGCGGAGGAGCGGCCCGCGCTCGTCTGGCTCGAATCGCCGACGAATCCGATGTTGAAGATCCTCGACATCGCGGCGATCTCTGCGGAGGCAGAGAAGGTCGGTGTGCCGGTTCTCGTCGACAACACGTTCGCCTCGCCCTGTTTCCAGCGCCCGCTCGAGTTGGGCGCGACCCTGTCGCTGTCGAGTACGACGAAGTACGTGAACGGGCACTCCGACTGTCTGGGGGGCGTCGTCGTGACCAACGACCCGGCGTGGCAGGACAAGATGATCTTCGCCCAGAAGGCGGTCGGCCTGAATCCTTCCCCCTTCGACACCTGGCTCGTGCAGCGCGGCGTGAAGACCCTCTCGCTCCGCATGAACCAGCACCACGCGAACGCCCTCGCGATCGCCGAGCGCTTCGAAGCCTGCGCAGCGGTGAAGTGGGTGCGTCATCCCTTTCTCGCATCCCATCCCCACGTCGAAGTGGCAAAGAAGCAGATGAGCGGGGGGTCTGGGATCGTGACGCTGGAACTCGATGCGGATCTCGAAGCGACCACGGCCTTCGTCTCCGGACTCGAGATCTTCGCGCTCGCGGAGAGCCTCGGCGGGATCGAGAGCCTGATCGATCACCCGGCGTCGATGACCCACGCGAGCATCCCGAGGCCCGAGCGGGAGAAGGTCGGCATCTACGACGGGCTCGTGCGGCTCTCGGTCGGGATCGAGCACGTCGAGGACCTCATCGCGGACCTCGATCAGGCGCTTCGCGGCGCCGGGCTCTCCGGAATCGCATAGTCCCCCGAAATGCGTCGCTTCGTGTCCGTTTGGATGGGAATGCCCCTTGGGTCATGGCATTCTTTCGCCGATACGGGCTTTGAGGGGGGGACTCCGTGTCCGAGCCGATGACAACCCGAGCCAAGGCACTCGAGCTGAATCTCGATCCGGGGATCTACGGCAGCTTCGCCGAGATCGGCGCCGGCCAGGAGGTCGGTCGCTGGTTCTTTCGTGTGGGCGGCGCCGCGGGCACGATCGCCAAGACCATGTCGGCCTACGACAAGAAGGTCAGCGACGCGATCTACGGAACCGCCGAGCGCTATGTCTCGAGCGGTCGTCTCACCGCGATGCTCGATCACGAGTACGACCTGCTCCTCGAGCGGCTCGATCCGGAGCGAGGGCAGGAGAGCGCGTTCTTCGCGTTCGCCGATACGGTCATGGCCCAGAATTATCACGGCGATGCCGACTGCCATGGCTGGATGGGGATCCGCTTCCAGGATCACCCCCAGTCCGAAGCGAACCAGATCATCCTCCATACGCGGATGCTCGATCGCGACGCCTTCATGCAGCAGGAGGCCCTCGGTATCCTCGGCGTGAACCTGATCTACGGCGCCTTCAAGCACAACGAGCGCCCGGAGATCCTGCTCGGATCGTTGCTCGACAATCTCGGCCGCAAGCGGATCGAGATCGACATGATCGAGTTCAAGGGCGCGGCCTTCGCGGGCGTGGATCATCGCCTGCTCAGTCTACGTCTGGTCGAGTACGGCCTGTCCCGGGCGGCGATGTTCTCGGCGAAGGGGGAGGTCCTCCGACCCAGCGAGATTCTCTACAAGCGACCGGTGATCCTCCAGCGCGGTCGCTTTCGTCCGCCGAACCGGGTCCACGCGGACATACAGCAGAAGGCCTTCGAACGCTTCGCCTCGGACCCCTACGTGGATCAGCACCGAATCGTCTCGCTCCTCGAGATCTCCGTGGACGAGCTTCGCCGGACCGCGGAAGGTGGCGAGCAGGACTTTCTGGATCGACTCGACGCGCTGACCGCGAGCAATCAATCCGTGATCGTCTCGGACTATCCGGACTACTACCTCGTCGCGGAATACCTCGCGCGGTACGCGGCGACGCAGATTGCGCTTCCGGTCGGGGTGGGGAACCTGCTCGAGTTGATCAACGAAGATCAATATGCGCATCTTCCCGGTGGCCTGCTCGAAGCGACGGGCCGACTGATGGGGCAGGGCGTCAGGGTGTACGTCTACCCCGTGATCGATTCGACGACCGGTGAGCGTCTGGAACTCGGAAACATCGAGCTTCCGGACTCGGTCCAACAGCTCTTCGGCTACCTCGTCGATCGGGGCTACGTGCAGTCGCTCCAAGGGCTTCCGGATGCGTCGCTCCGCGTTACGTCCGATGACGTGCACGCCTGGATCCAGAGCGGCGACGCCCGGTGGGAAGAGCACGTCGAGCCCGGCGTCGCGGAGGCGATTCGGAAGGGCAAGCTCTTCGGATACGCCGGAAGCTGAGCCCTCGCGGACCGCGCCTTCGCGCTATCAATAGACCTTCGTTTTTCCCGACTCGGACGCGGTTCGAGTCGTCTTCGGAGGTCCCGCATGTCCGCAGCCGCGAGTCACGAACCGATCTGGAGGTCCCGCCCGGGCGAGATGTTCGCCGCGGTCGTCGGGACCGAACCGATCAACGACTTCATCCATCTCTCGGAGGGGCTGTCCAACAGCTTCCTGATCACGACGGACGAGGGGAACATCATCGTCAACACGGGGATGTTCTTCGAAGCGCCCTACCATCGGGACAGCTACCGCGCCGTGAGTGACGCCGAGACGAAGTACATCATCTTCACTCAGGGCCACGTCGACCATGTCGGCGGAACGGATCATCTCCGCGACGAATCGACCCAGGTCATCGCCCAGGCCGGCAACGCCGAACATCAGGCCTACGACAAGCGTCTCTTCCAGTTTCGCGCCTCGCGATCGGGTTTCGCGTTCCTGCAGAAGAACGGTTCGACGATCCGGCAGGCGATGGCGGACTACGGTGAGTTGCCGGAGCAGGCCGCGCCGGTGCCCGACATCACCTTCGAAGAAGAGTACACGTTCACCCTCGGCGGTCTTCGCGTGCAGTTGATCGCGGTGCCCGGTTCCGAGACCAACGACTCGCTGATCATCTGGCTCCCGGATCACGAGATCTGCTTCGTGGGCAACCTCTTCGGTTGCCTGATCGGTCACATCCCCAACCTCGTGACCGTGCGCGGTGATCGCTATCGCGATGCGCTCACGTGCGCGGCGGCCTGCGACGTCGTGGCCGCCCTCCAGCCGAAGCTGCTGCTGCCGGGGCATCACGGACCGATCGAAGGCAAGGAGCTGATCCAGCGCGAGTTGACGCGCATCCGCGACGCGACGCTCTATGTCCACGACGAGACCGTGAAGGGGATGAACGAAGGGAAGGATCTCTTCACCCTCAAGCAGGAGATTCAGCTCCCGCCGGAGCTCGAGGTCGGCGAGGGGTACGGCACTGTGCGCTGGGACGTGCAGGCGATCTGGGAGCACTACGCCGGTTGGTTTCATCACGAGTCGACGACGGAGCTCTACTCCGTGCCGCAGCGGTCGATCCACGGAGATCTGATCGAACTCGCTGGAGGTCAGAGCCGGGTCGTCGATCGGGCCCGTGCGCGCTTCGCTGCCGGCGATCGCGAGGAGGCGCTGCATCTGCTCGACATCCTGTTCTCGCAGGAGAACCCGAGTGCCGAGGCGCTTCATCTCGGGATCGAGATCCACGAGGCGCTCCAGCCGGAGAGCCAGAACTTCTGGCTCTCCGCGTGGCTTCGAAACGAAGCGGAGAAGCTCGGGAAGCGACTGAAGGCGGTCTGACGTCCAGCGCCGGGGAAAAGAGAGGGAACGACGATGACGGTCAAGACGAGCTTTGATTTCGGGGGCGCGAAAGTCCTGGTTACGGGTGGATCGAATGGGATCGGCCTCGGGATCGCCCGCGCCTTCGCGGACGCGAACGCGCAGGTCACGGTCACCGGACGCCGTGGCTCGGCTTCCGAGTACGACTCGGACCTCGCGGGCTTCGACTACCGACGGGCGGAGATGACGGACGAGGCGGGACTCGACGAGCTCGCGGCGTCCTTCGACTCCCTCGACGTGCTCGTCAACAACGCCGGCGCTTCGCTGATGGCCGAGAACGAGTGGGACCCGGACGTGTTCCAGCGCGCGGTATCGCTCCACCTCTTCGGATCCTTCCGGCTGGCGGTGCGACTGAAGGACCGCATCTCGCGGAGCGGGATCGAAGGTGGCGGGAGCGTGCTCAACATGTCGAGCATGTCGGCGTTCCGCGCGGTGACCGTGGTGCCGGGCTATGGCGCCGCAAAGGCGGCGATCGTTCAGATGACGAAGAACATGGGTGCGGCCTGGGCTCTGGACAACGTCCGCGTGAACGCGGCGGCGCCGGGGCTGATCGTCAGCAAGATGACCGAGGGGATGATGGGCACCGAGTTCGAGGATCCCGAGATCCAACGCACGCCGATGAAGCGTTGGGGTACGCCGGAAGACGTCGCTCCGCTCTACGTGTTCCTGGCCAGCCCGCTCGCGAAGTTCATCACCGGTCAGACGATCAAAGTCGATGGCGGGCAGTCCGTCACCTGAGAGCGGCGAGGAGGAACGGATGAGTCTCGAAGGAAAGGTCGCCGTCGTCACCGGCTCGGCCGGCGGAATCGGTCGCGCGTGCGCGATCCGGCTCGCGCAGGATGGCGCCGATGTCGGTCTCCTCGACTTGAAGGAGGCCGAGCTCGCCGAGACGAAGGTGCTCGTCGAAAAGGAAGGGCGGCGCTGCGAGTCGATCGCCGTCGATCTGACCGACCGCGAGGAGACGGCGTCGGCTTTCGCGCGTCTGCGGGAGGCCCTCGGCTTTCTCGAGATCCTCCACAACAACGCGGGTGGAGCCGCGGGGAGCACGACGAGAACCTTCCCGAAGGCAGACGCCGCGCAATGGGACGCCTACCTGGACCTGAACCTCCGGGTTGCGGCCGATTGCAGCCGACTCGTCCTGCCCGAGATGATCGAGAGGCAGGGGGGCCGGATCATCAATACGAGCTCCGAGCGCGCTTTCCTGTCCGCGCCGGGCATGACCGAGTACTCGGCGGCCAAGGCGGGCCTGCTCGGCTTCACGAAGGCGCTGGCTCTGGACGTCGCGAAGCACGGGATCACCGTGAACGCCGTCTGCCCGGGGATCATCCGGACGCCGCTCACCGACGCGATGCCGAAGGAGCGGATCGCGAAGGCGATCGCGTCGGTTCCCGCCGGCCGGGTCGGCGAACCGGAAGACATCGCTCATGCGGTGTCCTTCCTGGCGAGCCCGGGCGCGTCGTACGTCACGGGCGAGCATCTGCTCGTCGCCGGTGGCCGGACGATTCATTGATCGGGTCGGCGCTGCAGGACTCGCGCCTCTGCCGGGTGTGCCGCGTTTTTCGCTGAGGGCTCGGCAGTCGGTCCGTCGCTGCCAGCGTGCTAGGCAGACTCCGATGCCCAGCGGAGGCGCCAACCGCGGAGCGCGGCGACGAGTCGCCGCGCCGATTGGATCCGGTCGTCGGGATTCTTCGCGATGCAGCGCATGCAGATCTCTTCGAGGGCCGGCGGGATGTCGCGATCCGTCCCCACCTCCGACGGCGGCGGCGGAATGTCGTTCCGCACCTGGGCGAGGACCTCCGCGACCTTGTCGCCCTGGAAGGTCGTGCGCCCGGCGAGGATCTCGTAGAGGACGGCACCGATCGAATAGACGTCGGAGCGATGGTCGAGGTCCTTCGACTGCTCGATCTGTTCCGGGGACATGTAGTGGGCGGTTCCCTGGAGCTTGCCCTGCGCGGTGAGAGACGGGTCGGCGTCACCGAGGAGGGGCATTTCGGGCGTTTCTTCCGGGGCTTCGCTCCAGACCTTCGCGAGACCCCAATCGAGGAGCAGAACCTCGCCGAAGGGGCCCATCAGGATGTTGGCGGGCTTCACGTCGCGATGAACGACGCCATGGGAGTGAGCGTAGTCGAGCGCGTTCGCGACCTGGATGAGCAGGGTGACCATCCGATGGAAGCCATAACCGTCGACGGCCTGGGTGCCTTCCTCGATCGACAGATCGATGACTTCGCGAAGCGTGTAGCCCTCGACCAGCTTCATCGTGAAGAAGTAGCGACCGCGATTGTCCCGGGAGAGTTCGTAGATCGGGATCGTGTTCGGATGCTGGAGCATCGCCGTGACGCGCGCTTCGCGTAGGAAGCGCTTCTGTTCGAAGGGATCGTCGGCGATCTCCTTGAGCAGGCTCTTGTAGGCGACGACGCGCGACAGGTGGTAGTCGCGGCACGACTGGATCAAGCACTTGCCACCTTTGGCGATCGTCTTGAACTGCGAATAACGCATGTCCGCGTTGCGGACGTGGCTCGGCAGATCGAGGTCCGTGTCCTCGGTGTGAACGACCGGATACTTGTCCTGGGGATGCGGGAAGAGCCTGGCCATGGGCCCCCTCCTGAAGACGTGACCGGCGACGACGAGCCGGACGGGAGGTCGGGCGCCACCCCCCTGTGCCCTAACGATCGGAAGGTAGCCCACCAAAGTTGTGTCCTACCTTGGCGGTTGGACATTCGCCTCCATGTGTCGCCCGGATCGGAGCGAGGTATTTTCGCCCGCCCGCCCCGCCTCGAGGACCCGAACTCGAAATCGCTCCGTGCGCTGTCCCGTCTCGCCGCGACTGCCCGCGCTCCTCGCTGCGTCGATCCTTACGATCGCGTCTGCGGGCGGCCTCGACCGCCTCGCCCCGCCCAAAGCGTGTGCGGAGCCGCGGGAAGCGGTGGCCGCCGTTCCGGGCAGGGAAGCGACCGAGGCAGAGGTTCTCGGGGCGTTGCAGAGCTTCTTCCATCCATCCGACGAGGCGGCGCCGCCGAAGGTCGCGGCCCGCCGCACGCCACGCGGCGTGGCGACGGTGCGATACGCGGGCGTCTGCGAGACCCTTGACGCCGCTCGCCGTCCTCGCGGAGCCCGTTTCGCCTCGATGAGCGCCAGGTGTCCTGCGGGTGATGCTCTGAGGTGAGTGGTCGGGCCGCCCATGCGTCGCGTGCCGAAGCCCGTGGCCATCGTTAGGCTGCGGTCATGCAGACCGACTGGGGCGAGCACGACTGGAGGCAGAGGGGTCCCGTAAGCGATCCTGCGGGTGGGGATACCGCGAGCGACGGGCTCGGGAACGCCGCGCTGCTGGAGGCTCGCCCGCCCGCTCCCGGTCGCGCGACCCACGGCGAGCCGGGACGCCTCGAGGCCGCATGAGCGCTCCGGCCTCCTCGCTCCCGCCGGCGGCTCGCGCGATCGTCGATCGCCTCGAGCTGGCGCCCCATCCTGAGGGTGGCTTCTATCGCGAGACCTGGCGCTCGCCGGTCGAGCTCGCGCGAGAGTCGCTGCCGGCCGGCTACCCGGGACCGCGGGCGGCGATGACCGCGATTCTCTTCCTTCTGCCGACCGGGGTCTCGTCGGCGCTGCACCGCGTCCGCTCGGAGGAGCTCTGGCTCCACCATCAAGGCGATGACGTCGCGCTCGGGATCGGCGAGACGATCGCGGCAGCGAACGGCGTGGCCGGGCGCTCGATCCTCGGTCAGGACGCGGACGCTTCCCTGCAGCTGATCGTACCCGCTGGCCATTGGCAGACCGCGCGTGCCCTGGAAGGGGACGCCGGCTACGCGCTGGTGGGGTGTGTCGTCGCGCCGGGCTTCGACTTCGACGACTTCGAGATGGCAGACGGCTGACCGGGACTATTCCTCGGTTCGCGCGCGCACGATCATCTTCGCGTCCATCGTGAGCACCGTCTTCCCGTCCTCGTTCAGGACCGCCTGACGAGTCTGGACGACGCCCGTCGTCGGGCGCGACTTCGACCGCCGCGCCTCGATCACTTCGACGCGGAGACTGAGCACGTACCCGGGGCGGACCGGATTCGGGAGCAGCATTTCTTCGAGGCCGAGCCCCGCGTAGAGCGCGGGCCGAACCGGGAGCTGGTTGTACAGCGCGTTCCGGATCGCGAAGGTCAGGCAGCCCGGTGCGACGAGTCCGCCGAAGGCGCCTTCCTTCGCAGCCTCGGGGTCGGTATGCATCGGCTGCGGGTCGAAACGTCGCCCGAACTCGAGGATCTCCTCCTCGGTCACGACATATCTTCCGCCTTCGAGGCGCCGTCCCTCGGCGAGGGCCTCCACGTAATCCTCGAGGTGCCAGAGCTCCGGCTCTTCGGCAAGCGCGTTCAGCACGTCGCTCACGCGTCTTCTCCTCTTGCTTCGCGCAGGATCCGTCTCATCGCCTCGGCCGTCGTGCGTCCGACCTCTTCGGGGGCCATCGATTCATGGGCCTTTGAGATGACTTCGACCCCGATCGGTGCGCGCGAGCCGATTGCATCGAGGGTGCGGACGAGCTCGACGAGCGGGATGTCCCCGTCGCCTGGCAGCAGCCTCGCTTCCATCGCCTCGACCATCAGGCTCTCCGCGGGCGCGTCCGGGGCATCGTTCCACTGCGTGCTCGCGATCCGCGATCCCGGGATCGCGCGCAGCGCGTCGAGGTCTCGGGCGCCGCGGAACCAGTGCCACGTGTCGAACATGATCGTCGTGTTCGGGCAGCCGGTCCGTTCGAGCAGTTCGAGGCAGGTCGTGACGTCGGGTACGCCGCACCAGGGAAGAAACTCGAAGTTGACGTTCCGGCCATGCTCTTCAGCGCGCCGCGCGAGCGCCGCCAGGTCTTCCGCCGCGCGGTCTAAATCGAGCTCGCTCCCGAAGCCCTGCGCCACGTTGATCGCGTCCGCATCGAGGGCCTCCGCGATCTCGAAGAAACGATCCGTGGCCACGATCTCGACCATCGCCTCGCCGGGTTTCGGGAGCGCCTGTGCAGTCCAGCCGAGGAGACAGTCGACGTCGGTCACGGCGAGCCCGTGGTCGTCGATGAAGGCCTTCACGTCGAGGAGCGGCATCCCCTCGGCCTCGGCCCGGGCCACGTCCGAAGGCCAGATCGTGATCCCGCGATAGTCGCCAGCGACCGCGGCCGCGACGATCTCGCGCACGCCTCCGGTCAGAAGGTTGGTGGTATTGAAGACGAGGTCGTGGGGGCCCAGTTCGGACATGCGGCCAGTCTAGAGGGTGGCCGATCCGCTCGCCGCGTCAGTTGACGAAGAGCTCGTCGAGAAAGTCGACCAGGACCTGCCAGGAGCGGCGGTTCGCGGCCGGGGAGAAGAGGGCCGCGCCTCCGGGCTCGTGGTAACGGACGTTGGTGAAGGCATGGACGGTGTCGCCATAGGCCACGAGCTGCCAATCGGCGTTGCGGGCACTCATCTCGGCAGCGAACGCGGGGATCGCCTCGGGTGGAACGTAGGGGTCGTCCCATCCGTGGAGGACGAGGACCTTCGGTTCGATCGATCCGCTGAGGGCGTCGTTTGCTCCGGGCAGTTCCGGGGGCGACAGCAGGCCATGGAAGCTCGCGACGCCAGCGAGGCCTGCATTCATCCGCGCAAGATCGAGTACGCACATCCCGCCGAAGCAGTATCCGATCGCGGCCATCCGGGTTTCGTCGACCTCGGGCAGTGCCGCGGCCGCTTCGAGGCCAGCGCGCAAGCGCGCCTGGAGATGGAGTCGGTCGGACTGAAAGGGCGCCATCAGTCGCCCCGCGTCTTCCTCGCTCGCTCCCTTCACGTCGGCGCCGTAGACGTCGAGGGCGAAGCCCGCATAGCCCAGCCCGGCCAGGACTACGGCCCGTTCCTCCTCGAAGCCCTGCGTGCTCTTCATGGCATCGTGCACCACGACCACGCAGGGCTTCGGCTCCGTCCACGTGTCCTCCCAGGCGAGCTCGCCGCGGAGGGCGTGGCCGTCGTGTTCGTAGTCGATCGATCGGATGCGCGCGGTCATCGAGTGGCTGCTCCTCGTGGATCGCCGAGCATCGCCTACTCTCCGCCCTCGCAGCAACGGTGAGGACGGGATTCGATGGCAGATGAGGGCGCGACGGGAGCGGGAACCGCCAGTGACGATTTCTTCGAGGTCGTGTCGACCGCGCGCTCGGTCCGCCGCCGTCTCGATTTCGATCGTCCCGTCGCGCCCGCGCTGATCGAGCGGTGTATCGACGCCGCCGTACAGGCCCCGACCGGATTGAACCGGGAAGCCTGGCGCTTCCTCGTGCTGACCGATCCGGAACCGAAACGACAGGTCGCCGAGCTCTATCGGGAGAGCATGGCGGCGCTGACCGAACGGCTCGCGGGGCAGCTGCCGGATTCGATGAAGGGGCAGAAGCTCCCCAGCGAGCGGCCGAACTACGTCGGGCTGGCGGAAAATATCCAACGCATGCCGGCGCTGATCCTCGTCTGCTCGCTGGGGCGACCGGATCCCGCGAACACGGCGATGCAGGTCGCGTTCTATGGGTCGGTGCTGCCCGCCGCGTGGTCCCTCATGCTCGCGCTCCGGGCCTCAGGGCTCGGGACCACCTGGACGACGCTGCTCGTCAGCGAGGAGGAACGCGTGGCCGAGGCGCTCGGGATCCCGTCGGACGTCACACAGACGATTCTGCTGCCCGTTGCCTGGACGAAGGGCGCGGTGCTGCGACCGGCGGATCGCAAAGGGGCCGCCGAGGTGACGCACTGGAACCGTTGGGACGGTTCGCGGCCCGCGTAGAGGCGGGCGCTCTCCGCCTACGAACGGGGCTTTGCGGCGCGCCCGGCTGAAGCGCCCGGCGGGTCCTGCGGCATACTTCCGCCGCGCCGGATCGGCGCGTTCTCCCGTGTGCGAACGGAACCCACCTTGTCCTCCTCCTTTCAAATCCTCGAACTCGATGCGCTCGCGGGCGCCCCCGTCGGTGGCAAGGCAGAGGGACTCGCGCGGCTGACCGCCATGGGGCTGCGCGTGCCCGAGGCCGTCGCGGTCGTCGGACTCGACGAGGCGGTGGATCCATCGGAGTGCGTACGCTGCGCCGAGGCGCTCGTCGCGCGGTTCGGGGAAGGGCGGCTCGCGGTGCGCTCGTCTGCGCTGGGTGAGGACGGCGCCGAGGCGTCTTTCGCGGGGCAATACGAGACGGTGCTCGACGTGGAAGGCGCGGCGGCGATCGCGGAGGCGATCGCGACGTGTCTGCGCTCGGCGACCAACACCCGGGCGAGCGCTTATCGCGAGGAGCAGGACGAAGCCGCCGGGGAGGGCGCTCCCGTCATGTCCCTCGTCGTCCAGCGGATGGCCGATGCGCGCGTCTCCGGTGTCTGCTTCACCGCCTGTCCCGTGACCCATCGCCGCAACCGCCTGGTGATCGACTCGGCCTCCGGACTCGGTGAGGCGCTCGTCTCGGGCGCCGCGAGCCCGGATCACGACGAGTACCTGCGTGCGGAAGCGATCTTCGAGGCCACGCAGTGCGCGGGGGGGGCGCCGGTTCTCGCGCCGCACGAGCGGGCGACGATCGCGGAGGAAGCGCTCCGGGCCGAAGCGGCGGCGGGCGCGCCGCTCGATCTCGAATGGTCCATCGATCGCGAAGGTACGCTCTGGTGGTTGCAGGCCCGTCCGATCACGACCCTCGGTCCCGATCCGCAGGCGTATGACACCCGGCTTCGGTTCGCCGGGGACGTCCACACGCGCTGCAACGTCGGCGAGATGATGCCCGGCGCGGTTTCGCCGCTCACCTACTCGACCTGCGCGCGCGGGATCGACGAGGGTTGGCAGCGCATCAAGGACGACCTGCGGATGCCTCGGGATCGCTATCCGGTGCAGCCGTATCTCGCGATGTCCCACGGACACCTCTTCATCAACATGAGCGAGGGAGTGCGCTTCACGTCGGCTGTGAGCGGAGGGACCGCGGATCAGCAGAGCCTTGCGTTGACCGGACGCGTCGTTCCGGAGATCGTCGAGCCGACGCCCCCGCCGCTCTGGCAGCGCATTCCCCGTCTTCTGCGGCAGGTCGGAGCGATGCTTCGACCGAAGCCGCGCATCCGCCGGATGGAAGCGATCGTCGCGAAGGGGGAGATCCCGACCGGAGGCACGGCGCTCGCGACCTGGCGCTCGATCGACGAACGCATGGGCGAGCTCTTCGAAGCCTACCAACTCCATCTCGTGATCTCTTCGGCCGCGGGCGCCCTCTCACCGATCCTGCTCCAGATCGTCGCGGGGGAGGGTGAGCCGACCGACGAACACCATGCGATCGTCGCTGCCGTTCTCTCCGGAGCGACGGACGTCGAGAGCGCGGACATCGCCCTCGGCGCGGAGCGCGTCCTCACCGCCCTCCTCGCCGACGAGAGATCCGCCGCGACGTTCTCGGAGGCACCGCCCGAGGAAGCCGCGGCGTGGCTGCAAAGCGAAGTCTCGGGAGAAGCCGGCGTCTGCTTTCGCGACTATCTCGAGCGCCATGGTCACCGCAGCCTTCGCGAGCTCGACATCCGTCAGCCGGAATGGGCGCACGAACCGACCCCGATCGTCCGCTCGCTCCAGACCCAGGCGAAGGCACGGATCGATGCCGGAGAAGCGCCTCCGTCTTCGGCGTCGCCGCCCGAGCGTCCGGAGGGGGCGGCTCGCTTCGATCGCGTTCGTTTTCTCGCGCACGCCGCGGTGCGCAACCGCGAACGGACGAAGTCCCTGCTCGTCGCGGAGACGGCGCTCTTCAAGCGAGCCTATCGATCGCTTGCGAGTCAACTCGTGGTCGAGGGGCGGCTCTCCGATCCGGATCTCGTCTACTTCCTCTTTCACGAGGAGATCGAGACGGTCGCTTCAGCGGATCCGGGGGACCCGCTTCACGACGAGGCGCGAGGACGTCGGGAAGCGCTCGCCTATCAGGAAACGCTCCGCTTCCCCGAGGTCGTCGTCGGACATCCGCAGCCCGAGCCCATCGACCTTTCGGGGGGCGACGAGAAGGTCGTGGTTGGGAAGCCCGTCAGCCGCGGTCGGGTCGAGGGGCGCGTGCGGGTGGTGAAGCGGCTCGAGGAGGCGGAATCCCTGAAACCGGGGGAGATTCTGGTCGCGCCGATCACGGATGTGGGCTGGACGCCCTATTTCGCGGTGATCGGGGGGCTCGTGACGGATGTCGGGAGCGCCGTGTCCCACGGTGCCGTCGTGGCGCGGGAGTACGGACTCCCGGCCGTGCTCAACACAGGCAAAGCCACCGAGATTCTCCGGACCGGCGAACGCGTCGTGCTCGACGGTGATCGCGGGACGATCGAGCGGCTCGACTGACCGCCCGTCGGGACGCGCCTAGCCGATCCAGTCGAGGATGCGCTCGCCGTGGGCCCGGAGGCCATCGAGGTCGCGGCCGAGGATCGGCGGATTCGGTGTCTGTTCGGACTTCGGGAGGGCTCAGGCGTTCTGGAACGAACGGGACTCGCCCTCGAAGATCGAGGCGTCGCCGACCCCGAGAGCTTCCACGGCCTCGCAAATCCGCCGCCTCGACAGGGGGCGTCTGGTCCGGATCGATGTGCCAACATTGACCGCATGAGAAATCCCTATGACGGCGTCGCCATCGTCGGCGCGTACAACACCATTCAGGCGAAGCAGCTCCCCAACTGGACGGAGCAAGGCCTTGTCCTCGACGCGATCCGCGGCGCCCTTGGCGACGCGGGGCTCACGACCGACGACGTCGATGGCGTGAACATCTCGAGTTGGGTCACGCGGATCAACTCGCGGACCACCGCACAGTGGTTTGGCGGGCGTCCGATGTGGACCGGGGTGTCGTCTCCCGGCGTCGAGGGCGTGCTCGAAGCTGCGGCGGCGATCCAGACCGGGCAGGCCGAGACGGTCGTGATCGCGACAGCCCAGTGCGGCGAATACACCGATCGCGAATCGACGGTCTCCTGGACACGACCGGAGAACGAGTTCGTCGAGTGCTGGGGGCTTTATACCGCTGCGGAATTCGCGCTGATGGCGCAGCGACACATGCACCTCTACGGCACGCCGCGGGCCGCACTCTCGGAGGTCGCTGCATCGATCCGGAGCAATGGCGCGCTCAACCCCGACGCGATCTTCTACGGGCGCGAGTGCTCGCCGGCGGAGGTCGAGGCTTCGCGTATGGTGGCCGATCCCTTTCACCTGCTCGACTGCTGCATCGCCTCCGAGGGCGGCGCCGCCATGGTTCTCACGACCGCCGAGCGCGCCAAGGATCTCGACTGCGAGCCGATTTTCATCCTCGGTGGGGGCCTCGACCGCCAGGGGATGTCGTACGTGACCGCTCCGGTCTGGGATCGCTACGGCTGGGTCGGACGCCGCGCGATGAAGATGACCTTCGAGCAGAGCGGCCTGACCCACAAGGACATCGACTTCGCAGAGTTCTACGACCCCTTCTCCTTCGAGATCATCCGGCAGCTCGAGGCCTTCGGCTTCTGCAAGGAGGGAGAGGGTGCGGACTTCGTCCTCGAAGGACGCATCCGGATCGACGGGGATCTCCCGGTCGTGACCAACGGCGGGATCATGTCCTACTCCCATGCCGGCGTGGCGCAGCTCCTCCAGAAGCCGATCGCCGCCGTTCAGCAACTCCGCGGACAGATCGTCGAGGATCTCCGTCTGCACGAACCGAAGGTGGCCCTCGCGACCAACGGTGGATCCGGCGCGCTCTTCTGCGACGTCATGGCCCTCGGAAAGGAACTCGCATGAGCGCCGAGAAACAGATTCCGCTCCCGCGTCCGACTCCGATCTCGCAGCCCTACTGGGACGCGTGCAAGGAAGGGCGCCTCACTGTCCAGCGCTGCAAGGATTGCGGGGCGTACACCTTCATCCCGCAGCCCTGCTGCGGCGAGTGCCTCTCCGAGGAATCCGAGTGGGTGGAGTCCTGCGGCCGCGGCACGCTCTACAGCTTCTCGACCGTCTACCGCCCTCAACAGCCGGTCTTCGAGACTCCCTACACGGTCGTCATCGTCGAACTCGAAGAGGGCTATCACATGCTCTCGAACCTGATCGGGGTCGAGCCGGAGGACGTCGAGATCGGAACCCCTCTCGAAGTGTTCTTCGAAGAGATGTCCGAGGAGATCACGCTCCCGTATTTTCGGGTCCGGGATGCGGGGTAGCATTGCGGCGACCGTCGTCGCGCTCTGCGTGTTTGCGGCCGCTTGCGCGTCGAGTCCCCATCGCTGGGTCGAGGACCCGGCGCGCGATGCGGCGATCATGGCGGTGCTCGACGTCTACATGGACGGCTTGAACGACCTCGACCTCGAGCGCCACGTGTCGACCTACCATTTTCCGCACTACCGCCACGCAAGCGGAAAGATCGCCGTCTGGGCGACGCCCGAAGAGGCGCTGCCGGTTCTGGTCCTGCCGGAAGCCGATCGACTGGAAGCCGTGCGCGCGGTTCTCGAGCCGGACTGGGCCCGAAGCGAGTGGACCCGGCGCGAAATCGTCCAGGCCGACGGCGAGAAGGTTCACGTCGTGACCCGCTTCGTTCGCCTTCGGGCGGACGGAAGCGTCATCAAGACCTTCGACTCGCTCTACGTATTGACCTTCGAAGCGGGCACCGACGAGGAAGCACGCTGGGGGATCAAGGGCCGGTCGAGCTTCGCTCCGTGAATTCCACGAAGCCCTTTCTCGGCTGAGCCGTCTCCATGCACCGCCGCTCGCCGCAGCCGCGTCAGAGCAGCCTGGTTTCGTGGCCCGCCCAGTACTCGTCCTTGAGCAGCCGCTTATAGAGCTTGCCGGTCGGGTGCCGCGGCAGCTCGTCTCGGAAGTCGACGCTGCGCGGGCACTTCACGTCGGCGAGCTGCTCCTTGCAGTAGGCGATTAGCTCTAGGGACATCTCGCCGGAGGCTTCGGAGGGATCGACCAGCTGAACGACCGCCTTCACCTCTTCGCCGAAGTCGGCGTTCGGAACACCGAAGACCGCGACGTCCGCGACCTTCGGGTGCATCGTCAGCACGTTCTCGGTCTCCTGCGGATAGATGTTCACGCCGCCGGAGATGATCATGTTGGCCTTGCGGTCGGTCAGGTAGAGGAAGCCGTCTTCGTCGAGCTTGCCGATGTCACCCAGTGTCGACCAGCCGTTGTCGAGGAAAGCCCCCTTCGTCTTGTCCGGGGCGTTGTGATACTCGAACTGCTGCATGTTGCCGCCGCCGAAGTAGACGCCGCCTTCTTCGCCGACGGGAACCTCGTTGCCCTCGTCGTCGACGATGTGGACCTCACCGGTGAGCGCCTTGCCGACGGTGCCCTTGTGGGCGAGCCAGTCCTGGGGCGAGGCGTAACACATGCCGTTGCCCTCGGTTCCTGCGTAGTACTCGTGGATGACCGGCCCCCACCAGTCGAGCATCTTCTCCTTGATCGGGACCGGGCACGGCGCCGCGGCATGGATCGCGAAGGTCAGGCTGCTGACGTCGTATTGGTTCCGGACCTCTTCTTCGAGCTTGAGCATGCGTACGAACATGGTCGGAACCCACTGGCTGTGGGTGATCTCGTACTTCTGGATCGCTGCGAGCGCGCCCTCGGCGTCGAAGCGATCCATCACGACGATCGTGGCGCCGAAGCGCTGGAAGGTCGCGCAGTAGCGGAGCGGGGCGGCGTGGTAGAGCGGCGCCGGCGAGAGGTAGACCGAGTCCGGCGTCGCCCCGAAGAGCGCCTGGATCATGAGGGAGAACCCCTCCGTCGCGCCGAGGGGCGTCCCGGGGAACGCCGGCTTCACGCCCTTGGGACGGCCGGTCGTGCCGGAGGAGTAGAGCATCGGCTGCGCTTCCATCCGGTCCGGAAGGGGCGTTGGGTCGAACTTCGCGATCGAGGCCTCGAAGTCCTCGAAGCCCTCGATATCGCCGCCGATGGCGAGCTTCGTGGGAATGTTCGAGAGGACGTCGCCGAGGCCGGCGATCGAGTCGGCCTTGTAGGGGCTCGAGATGAACGCCTTGCTTCCGCTGTCCTCGAGGATGTAGCCGAGCTCATCGGTCGTGAGTCGTGAGCTGATTGCGGTGTAGTAGAGGCCTGCGTAGTGAGCGCCCCAGAGGACTGCGAGGTAGTCGAGGCGGTTTTCCATGCAGAACGACATGTGGTCGCCTGGCTGGAGGCCCGCGGCACGGAAGAGCTGGGAGAGGCGGTTCGCCTTGTCCTCGAGCTCCTTGTAGGTCATCGACTCGCCGCTCGAGGCCATGATCACCGCCGGCTTGTCCGGCGAACGGGCCGCCCAGGTTCCGGGATGATTCGGGTTCTCGGGGAGATCGGTGGGCGCAGTCATGGGGGCTCCAGAAAAAATGAGGGAGCCGTCGAGAATAGGGAAATCAGGCGCGGGCGGTATCCGCCGCGGCCCGGGCGTCGAGTTCGGCCCGGATCCGGGCATGCTCTGCTTCGGTCAGGTCGAATCGGCTGAAGAGGAGGGCGCCGACCGCGAAGCAGACCAGCGGAAAACCACCCATCAGGACGATCATCGTGGTCTTCACGAACTCGGTCTGGACTTCGGCCTGACCATCGAAGCCCGACCATTCGAGGGCCCACCCCACGAGGCCGATCATGATGCCCGCGCCGAGCTTGCTGACGAAGCTCCAGCCGGCGAAGTACTGGCCTTCTTTGCGCTCGCCGGTCATGTGCTCGTCGACGTCGACGATTTCCGCCTTCAGCGTGTAGCCGAGGACGTTGGGACAGCTCGAAGAGAGTCCTGCGATACAGCCGGAAACTGCGATCACCCACCATGCGCCCTCGGACACGAGCGAGACCGAGCCGTACCCGATCGCGCTGCCGAACATCGCGATGAGGAGCAAGCGTCGCTTCTCGAACCGCCGCCCGAGCCGGAGCCAGAGCGGAATGCCGATGAGGGTCGCGACCATGTTCACGCCGAGCATGGCGCCGAGCAGATCCGAGCGGCCGACCACATGGTCGAGGACGAAGGGGGTGAGCGCGCCGATCCCGCCGGTGCCGATCGCGTCGATGAACATGACGAGCAAGAGGAGCCGAGCGTGGCGATTGCGCAGGACGTCGCTCAGCCCTTTTAAGGGGTTGCCGCCGCCTCGCCCCTGGAAGTCGGCGCGTTCCGGGGGGAGTCGGCTCGTTCCGGACCAGACGAGCAGGATCGTTAGCGTGGCGACGATGAGCACCATCGTCCGGGTCGCATCGCGTCCGCCTTCCTCGACGATGCTCGCACCGACCACGCCCGCGATCAGGAGGCCGATCACTTTGAGGAACTGGCGCGCTGCGAAGATCCGATTGCGTTCGGCACCGTTGAAAGACAGTTCCGCACCGAGCGCCAGGTGGGGCACCTCGAAGACGGTGTACGCGGTGTAGAAACCGAAGACCGCGACGGCGATCCACGCGATCAATCCGTTCCCCTCGAGCCCGGCCGGCGGGACCCAGAGCATGACGCCGAAGACGGCGAGGAGCGGCGCGCTCGAGTAGAGCCAGGGGCGCCTCCGGCCGTGCCTCGACCGAGTGTTGTCGCTGAAGTTGCCGACGGCCGGATCCGTCACGGCGTCCCAGAGCTTCGCGATCAGGAATACGGTTCCGACGGCGGCGGGGGACGCGCCCAGATCCTCCGCGGCGTACTTCAGGTACATGATCAGGATCAGTACGTAGCTGTACATGACCGGGGGCACGGCGATGCCGTAGCCGAAGAGCGCCGAGGTACTGAGCCGATTCTGTTGCTGCAAGAATTCTCCCTGGCGGCGGGGACGGGTGGGCCGCGCAGACGGCCGAGCATAGGCGGCCCGAACGTGGCTACGCTGCCCTTTCCGGTGGTTTTCGAATGGCCGGGAGGAGGTCCCGATGAAGATCCGATTGCTCGTGCTGGTTGGGTGTCTGCTCGTTCCCGCGGGCTCGGCGCAGGACGTCGAGAAGGACGTGGACGAAAGGGTGGACGACCTGCAGTCGGTGGGGGCCGCTGCGGTTCCCATGAACGACTTCGTCTACCGGATCGAAGGGGAGGGGGCTTTCTTCCTCGTCAACACTGCGGAAGGCGCGGTCCTCATCGATACGGGCACGTCGCTT